>JBAYOJ010000132.1:0-7050 GCA_041678385.1 Burkholderiaceae bacterium
ACTCGAAGCGGTGCTCGATCGCGAAGGTCCGGAACGCGCGCACTATCTGCTCGAACGGCTGATTGACCTGGCTCGCCGCTCGGGCGCCTACATTCCGTTTTCGGCAAACACCGCCTATGTGAATACGATTCCCCCCGGCCTTGAGCCCCCGCATCCCGGTAATCTGGTGCTCGAAGAGCGCATCCGTTCTTACGTGCGCTGGAATGCCATGGCCATGGTGGTGAAGGCCAACAGCAAGCACCCGGCCGACGGTGGCGATCTAGGCGGCCATATTGCGTCATTTGCTTCGTTGGCAACCATGATAGGTTGCGGGCAGAACCATTTCTGGCACGCAGAAACCGAAGATCACGGCGGCGACCTGATCTACTTCCAAGGTCATTCTTCACCTGGCATCTATGGCCGCGCCTATCTTGAAGGGCGCATTACCGAAGAGCAGCTTGATAATTTCCGCCAGGAAGTCGACGGCAAGGGCCTGCCTTCCTATCCCCACCCCAAGCTTATGCCGGAATTCTGGCAGTTCCCGACGGTATCCATGGGGTTGGGGCCGCTGATGGCCATCTATCAGGCACGTTTCCTGAAGTACCTGCATGCGCGGGGCATTGCCGATACCAGCAAGCGCAAGGTCTGGGTGTTCTGCGGTGACGGCGAAATGGACGAGCCGGAATCCCTGGGCGCCATCAGCCTGGCCTCCCGCGAAAAGCTCGACAACCTGATCTTCGTCATCAACTGCAACCTGCAGCGGCTCGATGGCCCCGTGCGCGGCAATGGCAAGATCATCCAGGAACTCGAAGGCGATTTCCGGGGCAGCGGCTGGAATGTCATCAAACTGATCTGGGGCGGCTATTGGGACCCTCTTCTGCAGCGCGACAAAGAAGGCATTTTGCGCCGCGTCATGGAAGAGGCGGTCGATGGTGAGTATCAGGCTTACAAGGCCAATGATGGCAAGTATGTCCGCGACAACTTCTTTGGCAAGCATCCCAAGCTGCTGGAAATGGTCAGCCGCATGAGCGACGAAGACGTCTGGCGCCTGAATCGGGGCGGCCACGATCCCTACAAGGTATACGCTGCCTTCAATGCGGCGGCGAACCATGAAGGGCAGCCGACCGTCATCCTGGCCAAGACCATCAAGGGTTATGGGATGGGGCAGGTGGGGCAGGCCAAGAACCCCACCCACCAGCAGAAGAAACTGGATATGGCGTCGGTACGCGAGTTCCGCGATCGCTTCAATATTCCCGTTTCCGACGACAAACTGGAAGATCTGCCGTACTTCCGCCCGGCGGCCGATTCGCCCGAAATGAAATACCTGCACGAACGGCGCCAGGCGTTGGGCGGTTACCTGCCGCATCGCCGTCCCAAGGCCGACGAACAGCTCAATGTACCGGGCCTGGATATTTTCAAACCGGTGCTCGAGCCCACCGCCGAAGGCCGCGAAATCTCCACTACGCAGGCGTTTGTGCGCATACTCAATCAGATTCTGCGCGACAAGCAGCTAGGCCCGCGCGTGGTGCCCATCCTGGCTGATGAATCACGCACTTTCGGCATGGAAGGTCTGTTCCGCCAGATCGGCATCTACGCGCCGGAAGGGCAGAAGTATGTGCCGGTCGACAAGGACCAGGTCATGTATTACCGCGAGACGGAAAACGGCCAATTGCTGCAGGAAGGCATCAACGAGGCGGGGGCGTTCAGTTCCTGGATCGCTGCGTCGACGTCGTATTCGACGAACAATCGCATTATGATCCCGTTCTTCATCTACTACTCGATGTTCGGCTTCCAGCGTGTGGGCGACCTGGCTTGGGCGGCGGGCGACATGCAGTCACGTGGCTTCCTGCTGGGGGGCACGGCCGGCCGTACGACGCTCAATGGCGAAGGTCTTCAGCACCAGGACGGGCACAGCCATGTGATGTCCGGCCTGATACCCAACTGCGTGTCCTACGACCCGACATTCGCCCATGAACTGGCCGTGATTGTTCACGATGGCCTGAAACGCATGGTGCAGAACCAGGATAACGTTTTCTACTACATCACGGTGATGAACGAAAACTACTCGCATCCTGGCATTCGCGAGGGTGACGAAGAAGGCATCATCCGGGGCATGTACCGCCTGCAGGAAGGCGGCAAGGGCAAGCAGCGGGTGCAGCTGCTGGGTTCAGGCACCATCTTGCGTGAAGTCATGGCGGCACAGGAACTGCTTGAGCAGGACTGGGGCGTGGCAGCGGACGTCTGGAGCGTGACCAGCTTTACCGAACTGCGCCGCGACGGCCTGGATTGCCAGCGCTACAACCTGCTGCATCCGGAAGACAAAAAGCAGCATGTGCCGTATGCTACGCAGCTGCTTGAAAAAACATCAGGGCCTATTGTGGCTTCCACCGACTACGTGAAAGCCTACGCCGAACAGATCCGCGCTTTTATACCCAAAGGCCGTGATTATCGGGTACTCGGAACCGACGGTTTCGGCCGCTCCGATTTCCGTTACAAACTACGCGAACATTTCGAAATCGACCGCCATTTCGTGGTGCTGGCTGCGCTGCGCAGTCTGGCCGACGAAGGGGCAATTCCGCTTGCCAAGGTCGCTGAAGCCATTAAGAAATATGAAATCAACCCGGATAAAGCCAATCCGCAATATGCCTGAGGGGAGCCCACAACAATGAGCAACGTCATAGAAGTCAAAGTGCCTGATATCGGGGACGTAGCGGAAGTCGACGTTATCGAGGTGCTGGTGGCCGAAGGCGACACCATCACCAAGGAACAGAGTCTGATTACGGTCGAGTCTGACAAGGCGTCCATGGAAATCCCCGCCACTGCCGCTGGTGTCGTCAAAAGCCTTAAGGTCAGTGTGGGCGATAAGGTGGGCGAAGGCACGGTCATTCTTGAACTGACGGCCGCCGCTGCGGCCGCGCCCGCTGCTGCCACGGACAAGCCGGCTCAGGCGCCCGCCGCGGCTCCTAAGGCCGAACCTGCCAAGGCCGCTGCTCCCGCCCAGTCTGCGCCTGCCGCTGCGGCGGCAGCGCAGCGTGTCACTGTGGCAGTGCCCGACATTGGTGACGCCACCGATGTCGAGGTGATTGAAGTCATGGTCGCAGTGGGCGACCATGTGGAAGCCGAACAAAGCCTGATCACGGTTGAATCCGACAAGGCCTCCATGGAATTGCCCTCATCGCATGCCGGCGTGGTCAAGGAAGTGCGCGTCAAACTGGGCGATAAGGTAAACCAGGGCAGCGAGATCGTTATCCTGGAAACCACGGGTTCGGCGGCCCCTGAGGCAGCACCGGATGGCGCTGAAACGCCCGCCGCCGACGTGGCCCCCGCATCGCTGGAAGGGCTGCACGAACCCGACGTCGCTCCGGAAGCGGGTACGGTGGCCTCTACGCCGGCGGCGGTCAAAACCGCCGTAAGTGCGGGTGGCAGCAGCCAGCTTGCGTCCGCTCCCCCCGAGCGGCATTCCCCGACAGAATCCTTCGCCAGCGCCGATGTTCCCATGCGCAATCTGCCTCATGCCTCACCGTCAGTGCGCAAGTTCGCGCGCGAACTTGGTGTGGATCTGGTCAATGTGAAGGGTTCCGGCACCAAGAACCGCATTACGCACGAAGATGTTCGTTCCTTCGTGAAGCAAGCCCTGGCCCAAGGGCCGGCTGGCGCAGTGGCACCTGCAGCTGGCGCGGCCGGCGGTCGCGTGGAAGGCGGGCTCAGTGTTCTGGCCTGGCCCAAGGTCGATTTCTCGAAGTTTGGTGAAGTCGAGCAGCGCCCACTCTCACGTATCCAGAAGATTTCCGGCGCCAACCTGCATCGCAACTGGGTCATGATCCCGCACGTCACCAATAACGACGTGGCCGATATCACAGAACTGGAAGCCTTCAGGCAGCAGCTGAACAAGGAACAGGAAAAAGCCAAGTCCGGCGTCAAGCTGACCATGCTGGCTTTCCTGATCAAGGCTGTCGTAGCGGCACTGCAGAAATTCCCCGAGTTCAATTCCTCTCTGGATGGCGAAACGCTGGTGCTGAAGAAGTACTTCAACATCGGGTTTGCGGCAGACACCCCCAATGGCCTGGTAGTGCCGGTGGTCAACGAAGCCGATCGCAAGGGCATACTTGATATCGCCGCTGAAACGGCGGAACTGGCCAAGCTGGCCCGCGACGGCAAGCTGAGCCCGGCCCAGATGCAGGGCGGCTGCTTCTCAATTTCGTCGCTGGGCGGCATTGGCGGTACGCACTTCACGCCCATCATCAATGCGCCCGAGGTGGCGATTCTTGGGGTATCGCGTGCGGCGATGCAGCCGGTCTGGGATGGCAAGGCTTTTGAACCGCGTCTGATGATACCTTTGTCACTGTCCTTTGATCATCGGGTGATCGACGGCGCTGCGGCTGCCCGTTTCAACGTCTACCTCGCTTCGCTGCTGGCGGATTTCCGCCGCATCGTCCTGTAGGAGCCGCGCATGACTGTTCAAATTACCGTACCCGACATTGGCGATTTCGCCGACGTGGAAGTCATAGAACTGCTGGTTGCCGAGGGCGACATGCTCGCCGTCGAGCAGGGCATCGTGATGGTGGAGTCCGACAAGGCTTCCATGGAACTTCCCGCCGACCGTGCGGGCAAAGTAGTGCGCGTCCTCGTCAAGGTCGGCGACAAGGTCAATAAAGGCGCTGCGCTGGTTGAAATCGAACCCGCCGAGCAGGGCACTGCCGACGCCGGAAAACCGGCAGCTTCGGCTGAAACCGCGAAGCCGGCCGCCACGGCGTCCAAGGCACTCGCCCAAGCAGCGTCAACGGCGCCGGCTGCGGGGCAGGGCGCTACCGCCCCCGTAGCGGCATCCAGCTATTCCGGCCAGGCCGATGTGCAGTGCGATGTCCTGGTGCTGGGCGCCGGGCCTGGCGGTTATTCTGCCGCTTTCCGTGCTGCTGACCTGGGCCTGAAGGTGGTACTGGTCGAGCGTTACCCGACATTGGGCGGCGTCTGCCTCAACGTGGGCTGCATTCCCTCCAAAGCCTTGCTGCACACGGTAGCCGTGCTCGACGAAGCCCGCAGCTTGGCTGACCACGGTATTTCCTTTGGCGAGCCCTCCATCGATCTGGAAAAGCTGCGCGCCTATAAGGATGGCGTGATCGGCAAGTTGACCGGTGGTCTGGCAGGCATGGCGCGGGCCCGCAAGGTTGAGGTTGTGCAGGGCAAGGGTAGCTTCCTCGACCCGCATCATCTGCAGGTAGAGGCCGAATCCGGCAAGCGTGTCATCAAGTTTGCGTCTGCCATAATTGCCGCCGGCAGCGAATCCGTGAAACTGCCTTTCCTGCCCCAGGATGAACGCATCGTCGATTCCACCGGCGCCCTGCAGCTTAAATCGGTACCCGAGCGCATGCTCATCGTTGGGGGCGGCATCATCGGCCTGGAAATGGGTACGGTGTATTCCTCCCTGGGGGCGCGTCTGGATGTCGTCGAAATGTTGCCCGGTCTGATGCCAGGCGCCGACCGCGATCTGGTCAAGGTCTGGGAAAAATTCAACGCCAGCCGCTTTGACCATGTCATGCTGGAAACCAAAACCATCTCTGCCGAAGCGCGGGATGATGGCATCTGGGTTACGTTTGAAGGTAAGAACGCGCCCGAAGGACCACAGCGTTACGACCTTGTGCTGCAGGCCGTGGGCCGTCGTCCTAACGGTGCCACGCTTGCTGCAGATTCAGCCGGCGTGCAGGTGGATGAGCGGGGCTTTATTGCGGTCGACCGCCAGATGCGCACCAATGTCCCGCATATCTATGCGATCGGCGATATTGTCGGCCAGCCCATGCTGGCTCATAAGGCCGTCCACGAAGCGCATGTTGCAGCAGAAGTCATTGCCGGGCAGAAAAGCCACTTTGACGCCCGCGTCATTCCTTCGGTTGCCTATACCAATCCGGAAATCGCCTGGGTCGGTGTCACAGAAGAAGAGGCTCGCAAGCAAGGCATCAAGTTCGAAAAGGGGCTCTTCCCATGGGCGGCCTCGGGGCGTGCCATTGCCAATAACCGCGATGAAGGCTTCACCAAGTTGCTGTTCGACGCCGACACCGGACGCATTCTGGGTGGTGGCATCGTTGGCACCCATGCCGGCGATCTGATCAGCGAAGTGGTGCTCGCCATCGAGATGGGCGCCGACGCCGTTGATATAGGCAAGACCATCCATCCGCATCCCACGTTGGGTGAATCGGTAGGCATGGCCGCGGAAGCTGCCAAAGGGAGCTGCACCGACCTTCCCCCGCAGCGCAAAAAGTAATCTTTATCGGTCCTGGGCCTGTTGACGCTGACAGGCCCAGGGGCCGGCATAAGGGCGGCTGGCCTGCTTAGCAGGACTGCCAGTGCCCCTCAAGGCGCCGGAAGCATTGATCCGACGCCCGTAGGTCTACAATAGCCGCCTTCAGGCTGACCACGCGCCTATGCGCAAGCCTCGCCCTTCAGGGCGGGGTCAAGCAAGGCAAATTTTAAATACGGCACTGTAGGTGCCCCCGTATTGTGGCGGAGAAGCTCCGGCCGATACGGCCGGAATTCTTCACTTCTTTTTTATCCATCATGTCGATTACCGCGCCCTCAAGCGACGCGCCGCTTTCCCAGTGGCTGTCCTATCTGGAACAACTGCACCCCACAGCCATAGATATGGGCTTGGCTCGTATTACAGAGGTGGCGCAGCGGCTGAATCTCACCTTGCCGTGCGTGCGCATTGCAGTGGGGGGCACCAATGGCAAGGGCTCTACCTGCGCCATGCTGGAAGCCATCTATCTGGCTGCCGGCTACCGGGTGGGCACATATACGTCGCCGCATTTGATTCGCTACAACGAACGTATCCGCGTGGATGGCGAACAGGCATCCGACACCGACATTGTTGAGCAGTTCGCCCGCATTGATGCCGCGCGTGGTGACATCACCCTCAGCTATTTTGAGTTTTCCACGCTGGCTGCCATGCTCTTGTTCGAGAGCCGCAAGGTGGATCTCGCCATACTGGAAATCGGCCTGGGGGGCCGCCTGGACGCAGTGAACATGCTGGATGCGGACTGCGCCATCATTACCAGCGTCGACCTGGATCACATGCAGTAT
>JBAYOJ010000133.1:0-7026 GCA_041678385.1 Burkholderiaceae bacterium
AGCCAGCTACCTTGACTTCTGCACGGCGCTTGAGCACGTGGAAGCCGCGATCCCGGCCGATGTGGACCCGGAATCCGATGCCGCCGCACGCTGGTTCCAGACCTTGGCTCTGGACCCTTACGCTGCGACCGACCCTGCTGAATTCTTTGCGGTCAGTTCTGAAACCTTCTTCGTCAACCCTGCCCCCCTGGCGGGTGCCTACCCCGACTGGTATGCGTTACTGACGCAATATTATCGGCAAGATCCGCTGCTGCGCTTGGGCGGACGCCCTGCCCCGCCGTCACCATTGCCGCGGTGACGGCGCTTATCAGTGCCAGTTTCGCAGCAATACGTAGACGGCCGTCCCGGCCACGATGCTCAGCAAGGCGTTGCGGCTGCGCCATTGCAGCACGCAGATCAACGCAATGGCCAATAATTCGGGCCAAGGGCCGGTCGCGTGTTCGCGAGCGGCACCGCTGGCGGAATGTACCAGCAGCAGACTCATCACGGCCAGCGGCAGAAAGCGGCCAAGATGCCGGGTGATGGGTGATTTGCGCAGCCAATGCGCACTCAGGAAGGGCAGGGCACGCAAGCCGAAGGTGATGGCGCCCATGGCGACGATGACTGCCAGGAGATAGAGGGTATTCATGTCAGCCTCCGCCCGGCCGCCCGAAGGAGGCTGAAGCCCCCTCGGGGGGCAGCGAACGTAGAGAGCGTGGGGGTGGTTTCATCTAGCCTCCCTTCTTCTTGTAAGTGACCAGCCCGACCAGCAGGCTTAGCAGAATGGCCAGCACCAGCGCATGGGCGGGAACCAGGGTGGCGGCCAAGGCATAAGCGCCGATGGCCGTCCATAAGGGCAAGGGGCTGTGCCGGGACCGCCATTGTTCCACTGTCAGCACGGCAAACAGGGCACACAGAACAAAATCCAGGCCATCCAGCGGGATTCTCGCCTGGGTGCCGATGGCGGCGCCCAGCAGGGTGCCCAACAGCCACCAGAGTTGATTCAGCAGTGCCAGCAAGGCCATGTGCCGGGGCGGCGTGTCCCGAGGCAGGGCGGTAAGCACCGAATAAGTTTCGTCGGTCAGGGCAAAGGCGGTATACCAGCGCAGCAAGGGGCTGCGGGGGAAGGTGTCGAGTAGTGAAAGCCCATAGAACATATGGCGCATATTGATCAATAAGGTGGCCAGTGCAATGGCGCCAACCGGCATGCCCGAGGCGATCATCGGGATCATCATGTACTGTGCCGCGCCCGCGTAGACCACCAGACTGGTGAGCAGAGCCATGAACCAGCTTGCGCCGGCCTGCACAAAAAGGAATCCGAAGACCATGCCTAGCGGCACATAGCCCATGGCGACGGGCGCGGTCAGGGTAAAAAGGGAAAGCCGGGTAGCTGAGGGTGAGGTAGGCATGACAAACGGTACTCAGACGCCCACGACGCGATTGCGTGAAATCTTCTTGGCTTCGTACAAGCGGTTGTCTGCACGCCTTGCAGCGGTTTCGAAGCGTTCGCCGGGGTGCAATGATGCGGCGCCGATGCTGACTGTGTAACGGACTGGCTCGCCATCGTAATTCAGCAATACGGTATCTTCGGCCTGTTGCCGGATGCGTTCGGCAATATGCAGGGCGGTATCCTTGTCGGCGCCGTTCAGAACGGCAGTGAATTCCTCACCGCCATAGCGTGCGGCAATGTCGACGGGACGCAGGCTGCGGCGCAGTACACCGGCGAAGTCGCGCAGCACGTCGTCACCGAAGGCGTGGCCATGGGTGTCGTTGACACGCTTGAAATGATCCAGATCCATCATGAGCAAGGCCAGGGGTTGAGTGTGTTCATCATTCGTCATCTGTTCCATGGTGCGCATCAGGGCGCCGCGGTTGAGCAAGCCAGTAAGCGGGTCGTGAGTGGCTTCCCGGTAAAGGCGCAGCATCAGGCCAAGCTGGAAATAATTGGCCGTCAGGGCGATGACCAGCAAGGCGGCAAGCAGCCAGATCTCTTGAAGGCCGGCGGCAGTCAACAGGTTGCCGACAAGAAACAAGGCATACGCCTGCAGCAGGATGAGCGCGAGGCCCAGTACCGCTGATTCCAGAAGGGTGAAAGGGAAGATGGCCAGCATGGCCGTAAGCATATAGGGGATGAAACTGTACCCGATCAGGGAATATTGCCCCTCAGGTAGAGAGACCAATACCAGTGCGTAGAAGGCTGCCGGCGTGGCCAGCAGCAGGCCGGCTGAAATGCGGGCCCATTCCAGATGAGCCTTGCTGCCACGGGCCAGCAAGAAGACCAGCACCAGCAGCACGGCCATCACGAAGCGGCCGGGCAGCGTGTAGTGCAGACTTTCCGGCGGCAGCATGAACCAGTCGAGCATGGTCCAGAAGGGCAGCAGCAACAGGAAGATGGCAGAGATCACCATGACGCGGCTGCGCAGGTAATCGTTGCGCGCCAAGGCGAAATCTTTTGAATGGGAGCGGCTGCTGAGCGCATCGCGCACTGCGCTCATGCCTCTGATCTTGAGGTGCTTCAGATTGAGGCTGTCGATATGAGGATCGGTCATCGTCCTGAAGTGCAGTAGGGAATTACCCATGCTTGCATGGCATGGAACGTGCTGGGTTGATTTTGGTCAAGTCCTGCGGGACGCCAATCGCATAAGGAGTTCATGCAATGAAGAAAACCCACATCTTGCTGGTGACGGTACTGGCTGCCGGCACACTGGCCGGTTGCGCCGGTTCGTCCGACAGCCAGCAATTGTCGCAAAAGACCGTTGAATATGCGTGCGGCCCGGGTGGCGAACAACCCCTGACGGTGCAATATACCTTCCGCGGCGATGAAGCGGTTTCCGCGAGAGTCATACATGTGAACCAGACAGTCGAGATGGTGCGCTTGAACACCACCCATTCCGACATGGTGGGCAACACCTTCCGAGGCGGTGGCTACACCTGGACTACAGGCAGATTCGACCATGGTGATGTGAATGATGTCGATGGCGATATGCTGATGCAGGACGCGCTGCCCTCGGCCGGGCCGGGGTACAGCACCGCCCAAGGCGCGGCATCCCACAGCAGCGCAGCCACGGGCGGCGTGGGGAACATATTGTTGCGGGACTGCAGCGTCAGTTGATCACCCCGAGTTGCGCAAGCCGGCGGCAATGCCATTAATGGTCATGTGGATGGCACGCTGGCTGCGGCTCTCGGCGTCATGCCCGGCAAGGCTGTTGGTCGGTTCGCCCTTGCGGTGGCGCCGCAGAAGGTCAGCCTGCAGGTGGTTGAGCGGATCGATATAGGCGAAGCGTTCCAACAGCGCAGCCGCGAGTTGGGGGTCGTGGGCCAGCAGATCGTGCCCGGCCACCTGGCGGAACATCGATAGCGTGACGGCGAATTCGCTTTCAATGCGGCTGAACACACGTTCGCGCAGACGCTTGTCGGCGACCAGGCCTGCATAGCGGCGACCGATAGTCAGGTCGGTTTTGGCGAGCACTTGCTCCATGTTGGACAGCAATGTGCGAAAGAAAGGCCATTCTGCGGACATTTCCTGCAGATGAGCCAGTCGCGCTTCGGGCGTGCCAGGGGCGCCTTCACATTCGCAGCCGTTTTCCACGTAGTTCTTCATGGCCGTGCCCATGCCGTACCAGCCGGTCAGCATGAGCCGGCACTGAGCCCAGGAAAATCCCCAAGGAATGGCGCGCAGGTCTTCTATGCGCTGGGTCGCCTTGCGGGCGGCCGGACGCGACCCGATGTTGAGTTCCGCGATCTCTTGGATAGGCGTGGCGGCGAAGAAGTAGTCAGCAAAACCTTCAGTGCCGTAGACAAGTTCGCGGTAAGCTGCCTGCGCCTGGTCGGACATCCAGCGCATGGCGGCGAAATATTTATGCACCCGTTCGTTTTCCATGCGGGCGGCTTCAAGCGGCGGGGTGAGGCTGGCTTCCAGGGTGGCGGCGACGATGTTCTCAAGGTGCCAACGGCCGACTTCCGCATCTTTGTATTTGCCCTGGATGACTTCGCCTTGTTCAGTAAGGCGGATCTGGCCGTTCACCGTGCCGGGCGGCTGAGCAATGATGGCTTCGAAGCTGGGGCCGCCACCCCGGGCGACTGAGCCGCCCCTGCCATGGAACAAGCGCAGCCGTACCTTGCGTTTTTCGAATACCTTCACCAGCTCGCGTTCAGCGCAGTAAAGCGACCAGTTGGATGTGAGATAGCCACCGTCTTTATTGCTGTCCGAATAGCCCAGCATGACTTCCTGCATGCCCCCCTGCGCCCCTTGTACGCGGCGGGACACTTCGGGCAGGTCCAGCCAGGCAGCCATGATGTCTGGCGCCCGTTCCAGGTCAGGGATGGTTTCAAACAGCGGCACGACCATCAGGCCGGATGCCAGCTGGCGGTCGTTGCTGGATGGGTCGTTCGAAGTGCAAGCGTCTTTTGTCGTGGCTGTGGATGTATCCGGCGACAGCAGGCCGGTTTCCTGCTGCAGCACCAGGACTTCCAGCAAATCGCTGAGCGTTTCGGTGTGGGAAACTATGCATTGTTCAATAGCGCGCGGCCCGAAACGAACCCGGCATTGGGCCGCCATTTGCAGAATGGCCAGTTCTTTCCGGGTTTCGTCGGAATATTGCAGCCAGGGCGAATATAGCGGCCTGGCCTGAGCAAGCTCACTGCGCAGTAGCTCGACACGCTGCGTCTCGCCCAGTTTGAGATATTGCACCGGCTTGCCATCCACCTGCACGCCTGCGGCAGTGAAAAGTTCGGCAATCAGACGTTCATGCACGTCGGAACTCTGACGCAGGTCGACGGTGGCCAGATGAAAGCCAAAGACCCTTGCAGCCTGGCGCAGGCCGCTCAGGCGCAGCTGGCCGATGGCACTGCCGTGATTGGATTCCAGGGAATCATGGATGATGTCCAGGTCTGCGGAAAAGGCGGCCGCGTCGGGGTAGGGTTCGGTTTCGTAGGTCGGGCGCAGTGCCACGTCACGTTGAAGAATGGCCCGGGCTGTCGCGGCCAGCCTTGCGTAAATATGTATGCAGGCGCGCCGGTAAGGCTCGTCAATGCGATGCAATGAGCTGTCGCGGCTTTCCAGTGCCAGATCCTGCAAGGCAGGGCTGACGTCTACCAGGGTGTGCGATATGGATAGCTCGGTGCCCAGTAGCTTGACCTCTTCCAGATAGTGGCGGAAGACATGGGTGGCTTGCCGCAGCAGCGCCTGTTCGAGCGTGCCGGCGTCTACATTGGGGTTGCCGTCGCGGTCGCCGCCTATCCAGCTGCCGGTTCTCAGGAAGGGCGGCAGCAAGGCCGGCGACGGGGCCAGCGGGTTGTCTTCGTCCTTGCCCGGTTCGAGCAGGGCAGCGAGGTCGTGATACAGCCGCGGTATCGCCTTAAGGAAAGTATGTTCGTAATAGCCCAGCGCATTATCGATCTCGTCGAGCACGGTCAGCTTTTGCTGGCGCAGCATGCGGGTCTGCCATAGCGAGGCGACCAGGCCGGACAACCTGCGCTGGCTGAGCCGCTGCTCCCAGGGGGTAAGCGTTTCGTCATTGCGGCGCAGTTGATGGGCGATTTCACGGTGCAGGTCCAGCGTGCTTTTGCGTTGTACCTCGGTGGGGTGGGCGGTCAGCACCGGCACGATGCTCATGCCGCCCAGATCGCGCAGAATGCGTTTGCGTTTCACACCGCGTTCTTCCAGAAAGGCCAGCGCATGACGCAGGCTGCCGCGCATGGGGTCGGCCTGACTGAGTTCGTGTTCGCGCTGGCTGCGGTTCTGTTCGCGGTCTTCGGCGATATTGGATAAGTGCAGAAAATAGCTGAAGGCCCGGGCGACCGAATTGACTTGGCCGTCGTCCAGGCGCCGTATTGAGCGTTCCAGCACCGGCCCTTGGGCAGCGTCGCCTTCCCTGCGGAACTTGACGGCGGCGCGGCGGAGCTTTTCGATGGTTTCGTAGATCGCCTTGCCATCGCAGTCCCGGATGACCTCGCCCAGGGTCTTGCCCAGCAGGCGGATATCCTGCCTGAGGGCACTATGGGGGGATGCTGGTTGCTGCGGTAAGCTCACGGGTTGTCCTCGTCTTTCTGTGTGATGGTTGCGCCATGAACCCTCGCGCGAGGGGGTCATGAAGGAAATCTTCGGGGATGAAGATTATCATTGTGGCCTTTACCGTTGTTCATTTCCATCCCAGAGAGAAAAATGCCGCAATACCGATCACGCACTTCCACGCATGGCCGCAACATGGCCGGCGCCCGCGCGCTGTGGCGCGCCACGGGCATGAACGATGAGGATTTCGAAAAGCCCATCATTGCCGTTGTGAATTCCTTCACGCAATTCGTGCCCGGCCACGTGCACCTGAAGGATCTCGGCCAGCTGGTGGCGCGTCAGATCGAGGCGGCGGGGGGCGTTGCCAAGGAATTCAACACCATTGCCATTGATGATGGCATCGCTATGGGCCACGGCGGCATGCTGTATTCGCTGCCTTCGCGCGAACTGATCGCCGATTCAGTGGAATACATGGTGAACGGGCATTGCGCCGATGCCATGGTGTGCATTTCCAACTGCGACAAGATCACCCCGGGGATGCTGATGGCCGCCATGCGGCTGAACATACCCGTGGTATTTGTTTCGGGCGGCCCCATGGAAGCCGGCAAGATCTACGACCCGAATACCCGTATGGTCGTCCAGAAGCTCGACCTGGTCGACGCCATGATCAAGGCGGCCGACCCCAACGTGACGGACGAAGAAGCCGCCGAGGCCGAGCGCAATGCCTGCCCCACCTGCGGTTCCTGTTCCGGCATGTTCACGGCCAATTCCATGAACTGCCTGACCGAAGCGCTGGGCCTGGCCCTGCCCGGCAACGGCACTATCGTCGCCACCCACGCCAGGCGCAAGACCTTGTTCGAAGATGCCGGCAAGAAGGTCGTTGAGCTGTGCCGCCGCTACTACGAGCAGGACGATGCCTCGGTACTGCCGCGCAATATTGCTTCGTTCAAGGCCTTCGAGAACGCCATGACGCTGGATATCGCCATGGGCGGTTCCACCAATACCGTGCTGCACCTGCTGGCGGCGGCCCAGGAAGC
>JBAYOJ010000134.1:0-6987 GCA_041678385.1 Burkholderiaceae bacterium
CCGACATGGTCGATGACGAAGAGCTGCTGGAACTGGTCGAAATGGAAGTGCGCGAGCTGCTGTCCAAGTACGACTTCCCGGGCGACGACACGCCGATCGTGAAGGGTTCGGCCAAGCTGGCGCTGGAAGGCGACGAAGGTCCGCTGGGCAAGCAGGCCATCATGCAACTGGCCGAAGCGCTGGACACCTACATTCCTCAGCCAGAGCGTGCTGTGGACGGTGCGTTTCTGATGCCGGTGGAAGACGTGTTCTCGATCTCGGGCCGTGGCACGGTGGTGACTGGTCGTATCGAGCGCGGCATTGTGAAGGTCGGCGAAGAAATCGAGATCGTGGGTATCAAGGACACGGTCAAGACGACTTGCACGGGCGTGGAAATGTTCCGCAAGCTGCTGGATCAGGGCGAAGCCGGCGATAACGTGGGTATTCTGCTGCGTGGCACCAAGCGTGAAGACGTTGAGCGTGGCCAAGTGCTGGCCAAGCCCGGTTCGATCAAGCCGCACACGAAGTTCAATGCCGAGGTCTACATTCTGTCCAAGGAAGAGGGTGGCCGTCATACGCCGTTCTTCCAGGGCTATCGTCCGCAGTTCTACTTCCGTACGACTGACGTGACGGGCACGATCCTGCTGCCGGCTGACAAGGAAATGGTGTTGCCGGGTGACAACGTGTCGATGGAAGTGACGCTGATCGCCCCCATCGCCATGGAAGAAGGCCTGCGCTTTGCCATCCGTGAAGGCGGTCGTACCGTCGGCGCCGGCGTGGTGGCCAACATCATCGCGTAAATACATACGCTCCAACCGGGGCGTATCTTGCCCCGGTTTCTTCGTTCTTTAGGAATTCCCATGAAAAACCAGAAGATCCGCATCCGCCTGAAAGCGTTCGATTACAAGCTCATCGACCAATCGGCCGCTGAAATCGTGGATACCGCCAAGCGCACCGGCGCAGTTGTACGTGGCCCGGTCCCGCTGCCTACGCGGATTCGTCGTTACGATGTCCTGCGTTCGCCGCACGTCAATAAAACCTCGCGCGACCAGTTCGAAATGCGCACGCATCAGCGCCTGATGGATATCGTTGACCCCACCGACAAGACCGTGGACGCCCTTATGCGCCTGGATCTCCCCGCCGGTGTCGACGTGGAAATTGCGCTGCAATAATAGATAGCACCCCAAAATGGGGGACAGACCACGTTTTTCCAAAGAAAAACGTGGTCTGTCCCCCATTTTTTTTTATCTCAGGATAAAGATGGGAATATTTGCGCGACGCAATATTGTTGTGGTTGTGCTACCCACCACCAGATGTCGGATGCGGGAATGCCCATACGCCCCCATGACCAGCATATCTGCCGGTTCTCGATCAGCGAATTCCAATAGGGCTTCGGCGGGTTCTTTTTCAAGACGTTCAGCCCTGACCTGAAAGCCCGTCTGCGCGAGCCGGCTTGCTGCCCATTCCAGGGCATCACTGGCCGCCCCCACCATAACGACGGTACATGTCAGCCCTCTCAAAATCGGGCTGTCGGCCACCATCTCTACCATTTTCCTTGCGGTGGCGCTGCCGTCGAATGCAATCATGAAGTTGCCAGGAGATTTGAAAGCGGCGCTGGCTACGAGTATGGGCCGCTGCAAGGCCCGTATGGCACCTTCGAGGTTGTGGTCCAGCAGAAAGCGTTTTGGCTTGGCTTCTTGATTGTGCTGGCCCAGAATATACAGACGAGTGTTCTCTTCAAGCTCAACCAGCGTGTCCACGAATTCACCCTGGCGATGCTGCACGCTGACATCTCCCGCCCCTGACGATACTGCCCGTCGGCGCACGCCTTCCATCAGATGGCGGCTGTGCTCGCGTGCAAGCGTGTTGCGCCTTTCATCGAGCCCCGCCAGTTCTGTCAGAAGCGATTCCTGGGCGCCCAGACCAATACTGCCGCTCGCATCCAGGCGGACATCTGGTGTTTTCACGAGTACGTGCAGAAACTCCAGAGTAACGTTGAGACGCATAGCCGCCCATACGGCGTAGTCAGTGACGGCTTCGGTATAACTGGCGCCGTCGACACATGCGATGACCTTGTTCATGACTCCCCCTACTGATCCGTGAGGCCTACGTGAGCCTCAGGTTTATCGTGAATGCCGTAACGGTCCACCAACGTCGTGCTGGCTTCGTTCAAACCGATGATATCCACCATCACGCCTTCTCGGCGGAATTTGAGCACCACCTTATCGAGCGCGTTGACGGCAGTGATGTCCCAGAAGTGTGAGTTGCTGACGTCTATGCTCACACGGTCAAGGGTCTCCCTGAAATCGAATGCATCTGCAAAGCGTTCGGATGATGCAAAGAAGACCTGCCCGTGCACGCTGTACTTTCTGTGGGCGCCATCCGGATCCAAGGCCGATTCCATCCGGAACAGACGGCTGACCTTGGCAGCAAAAAACAAGGCGCTCAAGAGTACGCCGACGAACACGCCCTTTGCCAGATCGTGCGTCAGCACGACCACGACCACCGTCGCAACCATGACGATGCTGGAGCTTTTGGGGTGCGTGCGAAGATTCCGTATCGATTCCCAGCTGAATGTACCGATGGACACCATGATCATTACGGCCACTAGTGCCGCCATGGGAATCTGCTTGACCCATGGGCCAAGAAAGACGACCAGAATCAAGAGTACTGTCCCGGCGGTCAGCGCCGATAAACGGCCTCGACCGCCCGACTTAACGTTGATCACCGATTGCCCGATCATCGCGCAGCCCGCCATGCCGCCCATGAAGCCCGCGGCGATGTTGGCAATGCCCTGGCCTGCGCATTCCCGGTTCTTGTCGCTGGTTGTGTCTGTCAGATCATCGACGATGGTGGCGGTCATCATCGACTCAAGCAAGCCCACAACGGCCAGTGTCGCGGAGTACGGAAGAATGATGGCCAAGGTTTCCAGATTCAGAGGTACATCTGGAATGAGAAAGACCGGCAGGCTGTCGGGCAGTTCGCCCATGTCGCCCACGGTGCGTATGTCAAGACCCAGAGCCATTGAAACAGCTGTCAGAAGTACGATACAGACCAACGGGGAAGGGACGGCTTTTGTCAGGTGAGGCAGTAAATAGATGATGCCGAGGCCGGCCGCCGTCATGACATAAACGACCCAGGAAACGTTGATCAATTCGGGTAACTGGGCCATGAAGATCAGGATGGCCAAGGCATTCACAAAACCCGTTACCACCGAGCGCGAGACAAAACGCATCAAACCGCCGAGCTTGAAAACCCCGGCCAGTATCTGCAGTACACCTGTAAGCAGCGTGGCGGCGAGCAGGTACTCAAGCCCATGGGATTTGACCAGGGTCACCATTACCAATGCCATTGCGCCCGTGGCGGCCGAGATCATACCGGGGCGGCCGCCCGCAAATGCGATGACAACGGCAATGCAGAAAGAGGCGTACAGCCCCACTTTCGGGTCTACGCCGGCAATGATGGAAAAAGCGATGGCTTCAGGAATGAGGGCGAGTGCGACGACCAGCCCGGCGAGCAGGTCGCCGCGTATATTGGAAAACCAGTCTTGGTGGATGGATTTGCTGAGCATATCTTTGGCGCCAGGCCATTGCGGCGCGGCGGCATTGGAAGGAAAGGGGATGGCGGGCAGCAGTGATGATGCTGGATCCGGCGGGTGTCCCAGGAACAGGGCCCCGTTGACGAACGAGCCCGTATTGTAACCGACCGTCTGCTGCGGGCCCCAAAATGGGGGACAGACCACGTTTTTCTTTGGAAAAACGTGGTCTGTCCCCCATTTTTCCGATTTTTTCCCGGTCTCAGACACCTGTGGATAAGCTGGCCCTACGATGGCGCAACTGTTCAGCATGGCATTTTTCGTTTAAGGTCAAAGCTTGTGGGCATGCTCGCTCGTTCAAGAACAGGAGTCATCGCCAATGCCACCACCGGTCGTTGCCGTCAGCCGGAAGTCTTACTCTGCCATTCCGGCATCGGCGCTAGTTCTGCTCTGGTTGCTGCTGGCGTGGTGCCTGGTTCCCGCCGCCTACGCTCAATCCTCAACTTGCAACGGCGGCCAACCCGTACGCTTTGCCGACCAGAACTGGGAAAGCGCCAGCTTTACCACTCATGTGTTCGTGCGGGTGTTGCGGGATGCTTTCGGGTGCACCACTGAAATTGTTCCCGGCACACCGGCGGCAGCGGAAGCTGCGTTGGCGCAGAACGACCTTCAGATCATTTCTGAAATCTGGTCTGGCCGGTCAGCCATCATTGAAGATGCCATCGCGGCGGGCCGGGTGAGGGTGGTGGGCGATACCCTGGAAGGTGGCGCTGATCAGGGTTGGTATGTGCCGGAATTCGTGGTCAAAGGCGATGCGGAACGCGGTATAGAGCCGATGGCGCCCGAGCTGAACACCTGGCGCGACCTGCCTCGTTATAAAGAACTGTTTCGCGACCCGGAATCCCCTGAAAAAGGGCGCTTTCTGAACTGCCCCACCGGCTGGGTATGCGAGAACACCAACTCGCGGTTGCTTTCCCTATATGGTCTGGATGAGCACTACACTAACTTCCGAGCCGGTACCGGTGCTGCGCTTGATGCGGCCATCAGTTCCGCACATGAGCGCGGGCAACCCCTGTTGTTCTATTACTGGCAGCCCGCCGGGCTCATGGCCAAGTATCGTCTGCATCGCGTCGGCCTGCCGCCCTTTGATGCCGCGTGTTGGGAAACCATCGTCAGCGGCGAAGGCGAGCCCTGTCCCACAGATTTCCTCAAGGCCCGCCTGGCGGTTGCGGTATCCACACCTTTCGCGCAGGCGAATCCGGCCATCATAGGGTTCATGGAACGCGTGAGTTTCCAGCCCGATCAATTGAACCAGGCCATACTGGAAATGACTGAACGGCGTATTCCAGGCGAGGCCATGGCAGAACGTTTCCTGAAAGAGCATCCGCAATTATGGGGGACCTGGCTGGACGCTGCCCAGGCCTCGCGGCTTGAAACCGCGCTGGGTGCGGAGCCCCGGGAAGTCCGTGGTGATATCTTCCTGAGCTGGTCGGGGGCCGAATTCGTCAATCGTCATCTGGCCCAGGCGGTACAGGCCTGGGGCGAAAGCTTCCGTCGTGCAGGCGACTTCATACTGGTAGCCGTCTTGCTGCCAATGGAGACCCTGCTTATGGCCATGCCTGCATGGCTGGTTCTGGCGCTGGTTGCTGCCCTATCATGGCATGCCACCCGCAAGCCGGTGGCCACGCTGCTGTACGTACTGGGCCTGTATCTTATTGGGGTGGTCGGCTTGTGGGAAAAACTCATACAGACCTTCTCCCTGGTGCTGGTTTCCACCTTGTTTTCCATTGCCATTGGCATTCCAGTAGGCATTCTTGCAGCGGGCAGCCGCTGGCTGAGACGCGTCCTGGTCCCGGTCATGGACGTCATGCAGACCTTGCCCAGCTTCGTCTACCTGATTCCTGTGCTCATGCTGTTCGGCCTGGGCAAAGTGCCTGCTTTGTTCGCTACGGTCATCTACGCGGTGCCGCCCCTCATTCGCTTGACAGTGCTGGGGCTGCGACAAGTGGATCCGGCTGCCCGGGAAGCGGCGCAATCCTTCGGCGTCACGCGCTGGCAGATGCTGACGCGCGTGACCCTGCCGCTGGCGCGGCCCAGCATCATGGCGGGCATCAATCAGACGACGATGATGGCGCTTTCCATGGTGGTGGTCGCGTCCATGATCGGGGCTCGAGGTCTGGGGGAAGACGTGCTGGCAGGTATCCAGACCCTGGATATTGGCAGGGGCCTGCAGGCTGGCATTGCCATCGTGATTCTGGCTATCGTCATTGATCGCATCACCCAGGCGTATGGGCGCGAGCGCAGGAGAAACTGATGTCCATCGACGCACAGACACCTGAAAAAATCCGCATCGAAGATGTCTATAAGGTGTATGGCCGTAAAGAGGCGCTTGCCGTGGAGCTGTTGCGCCAGGGCGCTGACCGCCAGCGTGTGCTTGCCGAAACCGGCTGCACGGTGGGTCTTGCCGGCGTCAGCACGGGCATACCGGCTGGCCGCATCACCTGCATCATGGGCTTGTCCGGTTCTGGAAAATCAACGCTGGTTCGGCATTTGAATCGACTGATCGACCCTTCAGCGGGCCGCATCCTGCTGGATGGCCGCAACATCCTCGATCTGGGCATGCCCGACTTGCGAGAGCTGCGTCGCCGTCATATCAGCATGGTGTTCCAGGCCTTTGGTCTCATGCCCCACATGAACGTCCGGGATAATGTCGCTTTCGGCCTTCTGGTCAGGGGCGACCCGCGCCAGCAGGCCCGGCAGGTGGCAAGTCAGTGGCTGGAGCGGGTGGGGCTTGCCGATTACGGCGGACATTTTCCTGACGAATTGTCGGGCGGTATGCGACAGCGGGTAGGCCTGGCGCGGGCCCTGGCCATTGATGCCGAGGTTTTGCTGATGGATGAAGCGTTCTCGGCGCTTGACCCCCTGATACGCTATGACATGCAGGATCAATTACTGGAACTGCAGCAGCGCTTGCGCAAGACCATCGTGTTCATCACCCATGATATTCAGGAGGCCTTGCGTCTGGGGGACCAGATCGTGATTCTGCGCGACGGCAGGGTGGAGCAGACAGGTACCCCTCAGGAAATCCGCGAACGCCCGGCCAATGACTATGTCGAGCGATTCGTCGTGCAGCGTGACGAGCACCGCCCCTGATACGGGCCGCATCTTGCGTACATCGGCCCGCGTTCGGGCGCAGCTGCGTCTTGCCCGCTGAAGCGGGCCACACTCAGGGTGAGTCTCGCTCGTGACGCAGGGCGCCGCCGATATAAACCGCCTCGATAGCGCGGTCGTCTGCCATGGTCATTTGCAGGAAGAGGGCTTCTTCGAGGCTGTCACAGTGCTGCATGCGGAATTCCAGCAACGGAGTCGATTTCAGGTCCATCACCACCAGGTCGGCTTCCATGCCAGGCGCTATGCTGCCGATGCGATCCGCCAGATGCAGCGCCTGGGCGCCACCGCGAGTGGCCAGGTAG
>JBAYOJ010000135.1:0-6977 GCA_041678385.1 Burkholderiaceae bacterium
CTATAGTGGCCGGCTTTGCCGGCCACTCACATCCGAATGAAGAAACTTGCTTCCACAACTCACGTCGAAACCCTGAAGGTCAATGTCACCGGCAAGGTGCAGGGTGTCGGTTTTCGCATGTCCACCGTGCGCCAGGCTCATAGCCTGGGGGTAACGGGCTGGGTGCGCAATCTTGATGACGGCTCTGTCGAAGCGTTGCTGCAAGGGCCACATGATCGCATAGACAAATTGCTTTCATGGCTGCATGTGGGCCCGCCGGCAGCCCGGGTCGGGCAGGTCAATATGGACGAAATCCAGGATGACCGGCGCTATGATCGTTTTGAACAGATCTGAAGGATATGCACTAATGAAGAAAGCAATGATGGTGCTGGTTCTGGGTACGATGTCGATAGCACACATGGCCACGGCGGGGCAGCCGGGCATTACCATGTATCAGGATCCAAACTGCGGATGCTGCAGTGGCTGGGCCCAGCACATGCGTGACAATGGCCACGATGTAAAGGTGATCCAGTCTGCCGACATGGCTGCTGTGAAGGTCGCGCATGGCGTCCCTATGCAACTGGCGTCGTGCCATACGGCAATAGTGGAAGGCAGCGGGCAGGTTGTCGAAGGGCACGTGCCCGCCAATGCCGTGCGAAAAATGCTGCTTGACCCGTCGGTGACGGGGGTGGCCGCCCCCGGCATGCCGACGAACTCCCCCGGCATGGGCCCCATGGACGGCAACCTGATCACCGTCGACTTCCAGGGCCGCCCCTTCTCACGCGATTGAGATTGATACGCGGGCCGATGCGAGGGCTTCGGCAGGCACCATATTGCCTTGGGACCCTCTGATCAAGTCCCCGCGCCGCGCGCATCTGTGGAATCGGGCGATCTGCTTCGTTGCAAATGCTCGCGATAGCTATGGCTATCACTGCGCTTTGCGCCTCGCATCTCACTCCGATCCACAGCGCCCGCTTCCGCTCGACTTGATCAGAGGGTCCCTTGTTTCAGCCCGCCGTGAACGACCAGGCCGCGCCTGGGCAGGGGGTCATTCAGTCGTGGTGCCGTCGAAATGTTCTTCCTTTTCGTCTGCTTTGGTAGGGTGAAGCACACCTTCCCGATGCTCTGGCGGGCCATACAACGTATAGAGACGCAGGGGCTCGCTACCGGTGTTGATGACATTGTGACGGGCACCGGCGGGGACGATGATGGCGTCGTCGTCTTCGATTTCGTAGGTGTTGTCGTCGATGACAACGCGCCCCTTGCCAGCCTCAATGCGGAAGAACTGATCGTGGCCTTCGTGTACCTCAGCGCCGATTTCCTCACCCGCCTGCAGCGTCATCAGGACCAGCTGCATGTGCTTGCCGGTGTAGAGCACTTTGCGGAAATTGTCGTTCTCGACGGTCAGTTTTTCGATATCCTGTACAAAGCCTTTCACAGCAATACTCCTCTTTGAAACGTATGAAGAATCCTGGCCTCAGGCGCAGGTTGGCTTTAACGCGTGGTCGACTTGATGATAACACCCGCCCGTTGCGGCGTCGGCGATAAAAAGGCGTGCGACAATTATTCGTTTTCCTGGAAAAACCCCAAGCACATGAGCTTCAAAGCAAAGGGAACTGGCATCGCGATCATGCTGGCCGTTGCCGTCATCTGGGTCGCTAACGATCTGCGCGAAGCAGCGCAGTCGCCTCGCGGTTTCTATATCGACCCGGCCGATGCGGTACTGGTGGCCCATGGCCGTGCGCTCTATGCCGGGCATTGTGCCGCTTGTCACGGCCGGCAACTGGAAGGGCAGGGGAACTGGCGCGAGCGCCGGGCCGACGGCCGCCTGCCCGCGCCACCCCATGATGAAAGCGGGCATACCTGGCATCACCCCGATGCGGTGCTGTTTGACATCACGCGCAACGGCATGGTGCCGGGCCGCAACGCACCTGAAGGCTATGAAAGCGATATGCCGGCCTACGCGGGGATTCTGTCGGACGAAGAAATCATCGCAGTGCTTCCATACATAAAAAGCACCTGGTCGCCCGATATCCTGGAATTGCATCAGGAAGTGAATCAACAAGCCTGGCAGGGTGGGGCGCATTGATGAATGCCAAGCGCCCCATCTTTAGGATGCTTTGATCAAGGTTCGCGGGGCAGTACCGTCAGTACGCGAACGATGAAGGTGTGGAATTCCTTCATGTAATTACGCAGGAATTGTTCTGTTTTTTCGTTGGAAACCTGGCCGTCGTCCTTGATAAGGCCGGGTTGGAACTGAATATAGGCTTCTACTGTGTTCAGCAATGGGGAATTGCAGAAGCACAGCACATTGCGAAGCTGCGCCTGGGCCAGAGCGGTGCCAATGGAGCCGGGTGAGGTGCCGATTACTGCAGAAGGCTTGCGCGTGAATGAATTACGCCCCCAAGGCCGGGTTGCCCAATCGATCGCATTCTTGAGGCCGCCGGGTATGCTGCGGTTGTATTCCGGCGTTACGAAAAGGATGGCGTCAACTTCGGCGATGCTTTGCTTGAATGCCCTTGCCACTGGCGGGAAATCCTCATCGTAATCCTGGCTATAGAGGGGCAGGTCCTTGATGGGGATCTCAACCATTTCAAGCTCTTCCGGTGCCAAACCGACCAAGGCTTTGGCCAGCAGCCGGTTGATGGAAGTACTGGAAAGGCTGCCTACGAAATAGCCCACTTTATATTTGCTCATTGCTTGCTCCCTGACGCTTCAGACGCCACATGAACGGAAAATGAAGCCTCCGCCCGCTCGTTATAGTCCATGCAGGAAAGCGGGCGGATGCAGATCGAAAATCAGGCCTCGCTCATACCTGCTGCAGGCTCGGCTGCGTTGCCAGAGCGCACCTTCTCTTCGATACGCCGTCCGATTTCGGCATCCACGTTCTTCCAGTATTCGAAGGCACGTTCGAGCACCGGGCTCCGTACACCCCCCAGCAAGCTGCCTGCCACGGTTTCGACCAAGCGGTCGCGCTGGGCATCGTCAAAGACGTCGCGCACCAGCGTGCCCGGCTGCGTGAAATCGTCATCATCGGAACGCAACGCATAGGCGGAGCGCAGCATTTCGCCATCGGATTCCCACCCGTCTTCCATGCGGCCAGTGGTGTCGGCCCAGGATCGGCCCGCCGAGTTGGGAGCATATACAGGCTGATTACCACTGTGTTCGTAGGCCATCTGACCATCAAACATATACGTGTTGACGGGGACACGCGGCCGGTTCACCGGCAACTGATGGAAGTTGGTGCCGATACGATTTCGTTGAGCGTCGTTGTAGGCAAAGGCCCGACCAAGCAGCATTTTGTCGGGTGACAGGCCAATGCCCGGAACAATGGCACCTGGCGAGAACGCTGCCTGCTCAATCTCGGCGAAGAAATTATCGGGGTTGCGATTCAAGGTCATGGTACCGACCTTCACCAGGGGATAATCCTGGTGCGGCCACGTCTTGGTGAGGTCGAAGGGGTTGAAGCGATAGGTCTTGGCGTCCTCGTAAGGCATGATCTGGACCGACAAGGTCCAGCTGGGACAGTCACCGCGCCCTATGGCATCAAACAGGTCGCGCCGGTGGTAGTCGGCATCGCGGCCGGCCATTTCCATCGCTTCTGCATTGCTGAAGCTTGCCATGCCCTGCTGGGTATGGAAGTGGTACTTGACCCAGAAACGCTCGCCTTGGGCATTGACCCACATATATGTGTGCGAACCATAGCCATTCATGTGGCGCCAACTGCGAGGCAGGCCACGCTCGCCCATCAGATAAGTGACCTGGTGGGCGGTTTCGGGATTCAGCGTCCAGAAGTCCCACTGCATATGGTTATCACGCAGGCCCGAATCCGGCAGCCGCTTCTGGCTGCGAATGAAGTGGGGGAACTTCATAGGGTCCCGCACGAAGAAAACGGGGGTATTGTTACCAACGAGATCGTAGTTGCCTTCGCTGGTGTAGAACTTGAGAGAAAACCCCCTTACGTCGCGCCAGGTATCCGGGCTGCCGGATTCGCCTGCCACCGTCGAAAAACGCGCCAGCATCTCGGTTTTGGCACCAGGCTGGAAGAGGGCGGCCTTGGTGTAGGCACTGACATCTTCCGTGGTTTCAAAGACGCCGAAGGCACCAGCGCCTTTGGCATGCGGCTGGCGCTCGGGGACTTTCTCACGATTGAAGTGCGCCATCTGCTCAAGAAAGTGCACATCGTGCAGCAAAATAGGGCCGTCCGAACCGATAGTGAGTGAATTACGGTCGCTAGGCGCGGGTGCACCTGCCCCAGTTGTGGAGCCCGGAACGGGTTCCCGCTTTGTATCGCTCATGGAAGTCCTCCTGAGGAAAGCCTTTCAATTGAAAGGCCGTGATGGATGGCGCTTCATCCCGGTTGAGAAGAAAGCGACGGAGATTCTGTTGTCACTATATCTCAGGGAGTGCATGTCACGTCACCTTTTCCAGGTGAAGGCCGACCCGCTCACGCCTCAAGCGGAAGAGGCCCGGTCATCTCCAGCGGGAAGACTTCAAGATCAGCCGCCCGCCACAGGCGGAGCACAGGGTGGCCGAACAGGTCGTTATCGAGCCGCCAGGCGCACAGGTCGCGATTTCGGCGCAATTGCCGATTATGGGTAGGCTGCAAATCCTTGATGAGCCGAGCTTCTTCCAGGAGTGCACCCAGTTCTCCATCAGTTTGAATGTGTGCGACGCGTCGTACCTGCTGGCTGAGCCTGAATTCACGCTCACTGGCGTGGTCGGCACTGAAGTGTGACATCACCCGGGTGCGCAGTGTTATGCTCTTGCCCACATAAAGCGGAACATCGTTCTCGCCATAAAAAAGATAGACCCCTGGGGCATCAGGCAAAGTGTTCAGCCCGGCGGTATCGAGATAAGGTGGCAGCGTCGGGCGGCCGAGCAGGGCGGTTATTGCTTCTGCGACCTGGCCTGCTGGCAGGCGTTCGTGCACTTGCTGCCAGAACTGCCATAAGGCACGAGCATCGGACAGGGCGCGATGCCTGGCGTCCACCTTGAGACCATGCCTGGCAATGAGATGATCAAGACTGTGCCGCCGTTCGTGAGGGAACAAGCGTCGCGACAGCTTGACCGTGCACAGCACGCGGGGCCGTAAGGTGACGCCCATGCGCCGGTAAGCCGCCTTCAGGTGCCCATGGTCGAAACGTGCGTTGTGGGCGACAAAGATGCGCCCATCAAGCTGATCGAACAGTGCACTGGCAATCTGCTCGAAGCTTGGTGCTGGAGCCACCATTTCGTTGGTGATGCCGGTTAGCCGCTGGATATGCTCGGGAATGCGGGATTCCGGCCGAACCAGGCTGGACCATTCCCGCACGCCACCGTCGTCAACCTGCAGGACAGCGACTTCGGTAATGGATGCGCATTGGGTGGAACCCCCGGTGGTTTCGATATCGACAAAGGCCAGACCGGGGTGAAGAATTTGAGAGGGGGTCATGAAGGCGGAACGGGCGCGCTTGGATACTGTTTATTTTAACAGTTATCATATTTGGCACCAGCAATCGGAAGCAAGGCCATCAAGCAAGAGGCTTCGCGCGTCGTACTGCTTTGCGACTGCCTTGCCTTCGTCGCTCACGGCGCGTCAATGTCAGCGAGCAGAGGTGGCAATGGGCATCCCAGCGTGTCAGCCACGGCACGCAGCAGTTCGGCTTCGGAGACGGTAATCACGCCATCGTGCTCGACTCCACGCGCCAGAGCTTCTATCAAAGAACGTTTGTCCGATGGGGCGATATGGCTTAGACGGTCGACTGCATTTCCCAGAGACGACGTGGAGACGGTCTCGCGGGCAAGCAATCGCATTCCTTCGCAAGGCAGGCTCGCCGCCGCGGCGTCAAAGGAAATACGCGTGTCACCATCGTCCATATGACCTGCATGTACCAGCGCCGACAATAAAATCTGACACTCGTTGCGCAAGCTGCTTAATGCAATGTCCTTCACGTTGCTGGGCGATGGCTCTATGTTGTGTACAACCACTCGGTAAAGCGCCCACTCCATCAGATTGACCTCGTTGTCGGCCATGATGAGCTGGCTCAAACAATCCTTGAAAGTGGCGTATTGCGTGCCTGATAATTGTTTGAGAGCGGGCACAGTGAGCCCTACCAGCGGCAATCGCAGACGTGGCTCGAGCACAGCGAGTTTGCCCATCACTTTATGCACGTATCGATACACGTCGGGATCTGCCCGCTGTTCCAGCACTGCCAGCTGTCTGGCGCGTACAGTGTCAGATTTAGCCAGCAACAGGCCGTAGATCAGGGCTCGGGCGGCATAAGCGTCATGGGCCGCCTCGCGTAGTTCGGGGTCGAGCGCTGCAATGGTTTGCTGTGCGTATTCAACGTGCCTGGCGCTCGGCTGGCCGATGGCTTCGATAGATGCCTGCGATGCTTTGGCTCCGAGCTGTCCCGGCGGTCGGGCTTGCCCCAGCGCACCGGCGGCGGCAATTGCCCCCAATACGCCACCAGCAGGGTGCGAGCGATCAGTATTTGATGCGGCTTCAGTGGAGGAGGGCTCTGGATGCGGCGAGATGAAATTGCCGTCCCAATTTTGTTGAATACGCCGGATGCGTTGTTCGAGCGGCGGATGAGTGGCCATGAAGGTGCTGAAAGCCCCTCCTACTGCTCGACTGAAAAACATATGGCTGTATTCCGAGGCGTTCGCTGCCTGAACTTGCGAGCCAGCTTGATAGCCACCGATCTTCTTCAAGGCATTGGCGATGCCGTCGGGGTTTCGGGTGAACTGCACAGATGAGGCATCGGCCAGAAATTCACGCTGTCGGCTGACGGCGGATTTGATCAGGTTGCCAAAAAACGTGCCGGCAAAGCCCACCACCACCAGAACCAGCCCGATAGCCAACATGATGAATACCGAATTGTCCTTGGAGTTACCGCGCCGGAAAGGTGCGCTACGCAACAGGATATAGCCAACCAAACCAATGAGAAGAATGCCATTCAGCGTTGCCACCAGTTGGGTGTTCAGCTTCATGTCGCCATGGAAAATGTGACTGA
>JBAYOJ010000136.1:0-6951 GCA_041678385.1 Burkholderiaceae bacterium
CCTCAAAGCACAGGCTCTGATCAATCTGCCGACCCTGGTCTGGTCCACACCGTACAAGTTGCTGGACGGCCGGCTGGCACTGGGGCTGACCCTGCCTTACGGCCATCAGTACATCGATGCCGATCTGGTGCTCGGCCCTTACGCCGGCGACACCACCAGCCGCGTGACGACCCTGGGCGATCCGGTCGTCACCGGCACATTGGGGTGGCAAAACGGATCCTATCACTGGAGCCTTGTCGGCATGGTCAACGTGCCCGCCGGACATTATCGAGAGAACTCCATGTCGAACATCGCCTTTCATCGCTGGGGCGCCGACGTGTCCATGGCCGGGACCTGGTACGACCCCGCCGTAGGCTGGGACATATCCGGCGTGGTCGGAGTGACCTTCAACGGCAACAACCCGAAGACGAATTACCGAACCGGCACAGAGTGGCACCTGGAGGCCGCGGTCTCCCGCGACATCGCCGGCCCTGGCACCACCCTGGGCGCCATCGGCTATTATCATCAGCAGATCAGCGATGACAGCGGAGACGGCGCGGTGCTTGGCGGATTTCGCGGACGCACGGCCGCCCTTGGGCTCACGGCCAGCCATGCATTCAAGTGGGAAAACACACCCATCCAGGCGCGCTTGAAGGTTTTGCGTGAGTTCAATACCCGGAACCGTGTCGAAGGCACCGCCGTCTACCTGACGCTATCGCTGCCCTTTCATGATTGAATCATGCAGCTTAACGCGTCGTTCAACCGTTTGATTCGCTGCCGGAGAAAACATGATGGAAGGTGGTTTCTACATCTCGACCGACATGGTCGAGGAATCGATACGTGACGATTTCTGGCGCGAGACGTCATCCCTGCTGTATGAAATCACGCCCGCGGGCGACGAAGGCATATCGGGATCGGTGCGCTCGCGCCTGTTCGGCAACATGGTGCTGGGCAACACGACGTTCAACCGACAATACTGCAAACGCACGTCCAGCCTAATCACTCAGACGGATCTGGATTTCTACTTGCTGCAACTGATTCTCGCCGGAGAATACCGGGGTGATTTCGCCGGCAAAGATCTGCTCGCCCGGCCCGGCGACATGTTCATCCTGGACCTTGCGCGTCCATTGATCAGCCTGAAGGAAGCCGGCGCCAGGATTACTCTCGTCATCCCTCGCAAAGACATCGGCCAAAACCGGACAACACGGAACCTGCACGGCGTGGTGCTGCGGGGCAATGTGCCCACCAACCGGCTGCTGTTCGATTTCATCGTGTCGCTCGATGGCCTGCTCGACGACATGGAGGCCCACGCCATGCCGGGCGTGGGTGAATCGCTGATGATGCTCGTAAAAGCGGCGCTTAGCGGAGCCACCTTGACACACGAGCAATGCATGGCGATCAACCTCTCGATGCGGCAGCGCATCCTCGAGTACATCGACCGCCATCTTTCGGACCCCTCACTCGGGCCCGAGTCCATCATGCATCACTTCAGGCTGTCGCACTCGCATCTATACCGCACGTTCCAGTCTGACAAGGGCGTGGCGCGGCTGATCAGGGACAAACGTCTGGATCAGGCGTATCGCATGATCCTGCACAAGCACGGCCAGAGGCTGTCGCTGAAGGAGCTTGCCTATAAATGTGGCTTCTCGAGCCGATCGCAGTTTTCGCGTTTCTTTCACGATAGGTTCGGCGTTGCCCCAAAAGAATTGCGCGGCCTGCAAAAGGCCATGCCGCGCGACACGGGCTCTTCCTCCATCCTGTTTCATCGCTACATCGCTACGCGCATCCCGCCTGCCGACGACTAGTGCATTGTTTAGCCGGTTCGCGCATCCGGATGTATGGACGTCCCAAACAGGATGCAAGCCGGATGATGCTGCCGTCAAAAAGGCTCTTGGGAGAAAAGCGCTCCAGATTAGAGATGAATCCGACCCATGACGCCCTCCACGGGGTCCTGGCAGCCGCTATAACTAGAACAGCAATGCATTTCGTATGCATCTCATGGAGCTCCGGCTTCCTCACCTTCCTACGACGAGCGAATGATGTCTGTACTTCCGATCTCCCGCCGCGCCTTCCTCAAAGGAATGGGCGCTACGACCGCGGCCACGATACTGCCGCGTTTTGCCTGGGCCAAAGAGCCGACCTTTGGCCAAGACTTCTTGTGGGGCGTGGCAACCTCGGCGCCCGAATCGGAAAGCCGCGCCAATCGCGGACGTAGCAATTGGGACGTCTTCATCGACAACATCGGCGGCTCTGCGGACGGCACGAACAACGTGCGCAATACCGAATTCGACTCCCGCTATCTGGACGAATTCAAACTGCTGCAGGCTTCCGGCGTAAAGGCGTTTCGGTTTTCTTTTGCCTGGTCGCGAGTGCAGCCCGAATCCCCGGGCGCTCCCAATATGCGGGGCCTGGATCACTACGATCGCATGATCGACGCCATGCTGGAGCATGGCCTGGAGCCTGTTCCGACCTTGTTCCATTGGGACATCCCGTTATGGGCCGGCGATTTTCTGGATCGCGACATCAGCCGCAGAATGGGGGACTACGCCGAAATCATGGCGCGCCTGGTGGGCGACCGGGCCAAGACCTGGCTGCTTTTCAACGAGCCCGGCATCATTCCCATCTTTGGCTATGGTCAAGGCATTTTCGCTCCGGGCTACCGATCCCGGCGCTACTTGGGGGCGGCCCTCCATCATGTCAACCTTGCACACGGCAGGGCGCTGACGGCCGTCCGGGCAAACACGTCCTCTGGCACACGGGTTTCATCCGCCTTCAACATCATGCCGTTCGAAGCCCCCTCTGGCAGCGCCGAAGACGTGGCAGCCGCACGCTTCATGGATGTTCTATGGAACGAGGCGGTTCCCGCGCCGGCTTATGGTCGCGGGTATCCTTCTTTGGTCCTGCCGCTGGTGGAACCCTACATTCAGAACGGCGATATGGAGGCCATTGCGGTCAAGCCCGATTTCTTCGGCTTGAACTTCTACTCCCGGTCGTTCGTCAAGGCCGACCCTGATTCTCCGGTGGGTATCGCGCTGGTTGAGCCGCCCGCCGAGCTCGAACGAACCGATGAACTGCCCTATGACCCCGACACGTATACCAAGGTGCTGCTAAAAGCTCACAAAGACTACGATGCACCCGACATCATCGCCACGGAGTTCGGCTTTCCCGTGGCCGAAGAAGCTCCCAAGGATGGATGGGTGAACGACCCCTTGCGCATCAAGTACATGCAAGGATATATCCGGGCCGCCCACGACGCCTACCAGCAAGGCGTCAAGCTGAAGGGGATGTTCTATTGGTCTTCGACGGACAATTGGGAATGGGTGCTGGGCCTGAGCAAGCACTTCGGCCTGATACACATCGACCAGCCCTCACTGAAACGCATCCCCAAGCGCAGCCTCGAATACTATGCCAAGTGCATCCGGCTCAACGGACCGGCTTAAGGGTGGTAATCCATTGACCAAATCTTGACCGAAGTAGGCCAAAATTGACCAAAATAGGCACTAAAACGCAGGTATATAAGGGTGGCTACCGCTGCAAGTCATTGATTTAGCTGCGTTTCAGTTTCTGTCTATTTATGGGAAGCAAGATTGTGATTCCGGTTGTCGTGGGTTCGAGCCCCATCGGTCACCCCAGAATTCTCTTGTTAAATCAAGCAAAAACGCCGCTGCCTACAGCGGCGTTTTTTGTTTCTGCTTAGGCCAAGAGGCGGGTGTAGAAGATCTTTGCTATTGATTGGGCTTAAGCAGCATGCCATGCTGGGCAGCACCAATGACACCCATTGATTCGACTCCAAAACGGGCGCAGTCGCCGCGCTTTCAAAATTGCGTCCTCGCAACTTGTGTGTGAATCCAGGTCGATTTGGTTGGTGTGATGCGGCATGAAGGCGCACCCCGTCGTCGCGTTGTGGACGCCATAGTCTCCGTTTGGCAGTCGTCCGTCGTCCAGTATGAAATGTGGCACTGTCGCTCCCTTGTGCAGTTAGATCGAGTTCCCGCGTCTTTCGCGCGGCTACAAACTCACATCAAATTATATTTTTGTTACCCCTGTGGCTGCCTTACGCAATGTTGTTTCGAAATTGAAATTTGCGATGGGCGGACTTAGCCATGTGCGGGGCGATGGCCGTCGCGCTCTTTAATCGTGGGCTACGGTTGTGTCCTGGGCCGATCTACCCTGGGATCAATACGGCAGGCCAGGGAATTCTTCTTTCATCAAGCGCAGCACTCGACGACGAACCCGCGCGCGCCTTTTGGCATGGCCGATTTCGTCGAATGGGGAGGGTGGCGGCGGAGGCCAGTCCATGCCCATTAAGTGTAGTGCGCGCACGGCAATATCGTAGCGTTGTTGGTGTACGGTCATAAGAGTTCCGAGGGGGGCTTGCAGAGCAGTTTTAGCCTGCAGAGCCAGATAAATGCCCTCGGCAGATTCGTGACCGACTTCGACGAAACCGGTGGCAAAGGGTCATGCGAGGTGTGATCGGGCCGTGTGAAGTAAGTTCGGAGAGGCTCGGCGTCGTATTGACTCGCTGCATTCATACTGAGGCATGCGGGCGTATATCACCAGCTTTACTTTGTATCTCTTATATCCCAGAAATTGTGTGGGTAAAAATCACCCGCCAAAGCGGACGTTCTAGCGTCCCTCGAGCAGTGGGGGGGCCGGCCCGGCGCGTATATTTCATAAGGCTATTGCGCCTTACCTTTCGAGTCATCTCGGGGCGAGGGTATGGTGTCGGGATGCTTTTGCGAGGCGGGCTCGGTGGGGGGCTTTGACTCCTGTGTCAGTTCGCGGGCTTTTGGGCCCATGACTCCCGGGTAGCTGCCCATGTCGGCACGGATTGGCGGCTTAGCGGAGCTAGGCCCGTCGTGGCGTTGAAGTCCAGGTGTATTGTGTTGGGGACTGGTATGGCCAGCGTTCTTTTTGGTCGGCTCGCCCGGCTCATCGATGCCCGAGCGATATTGCCCGGGGCCGAAAGGCTCCTTCCGCTGTGCCTCTGTTTCTTCACGGTTTAGGCGGGTTTGCTTGTCAAACGCTTCTCGCCGGCCTGCGGCCTCGGTAGGGCGTTGCAGTCCTAACTCAGCTCGGGGGTCGAAATCATGCGCGGCTTTTTTGCGGTTCTTATCGGTGGGTTGATTTGCAGGCGGCTTATTTGAAGTCATGGCGTACTCCTTGCGGTCAGTCCAGAGACAGCAAGGGGTGTTCCCGCAGGAGCACCGGCTCGGTCCCGCCCGGCTAGGGTAAACTTGTTCGGTCTTCCGGGCCGAAGGATTCCGATAAACACAAGTGGACCATAGATGGTTGGGGGCGCGAACATGAGAAGAATATTTGCGGGGGCGGGGTTTGCCGTTTTACTTACGGTATTGGCCTCATGTGCGCAGTTGCCTTCCCTGGAAGGCCGCTCGGTTACCACCGCGTTTGACGACACGCAGGGAACCCGGTTGGGCCGCGCGATACAGCCCATGGCCAATAACCATCCCGGCAAATCGGGTGTCGTGCCCCTGACACGCGGCGGCGACGCGTTTGCCGCCCGGGCCTTGATGACGCAGGCCGCGCAGCGGTCGATCGACATCCAGAACTACATCTGGCACGACGACATGGCGGGTATCTTGTTGTTCAATGCTCTGGTCGAGGCCGCAGACAAGGGCGTACGCGTACGGTTGCTGCTCGATGACAACAACACCGATGGGTTGGACGGAGTACTGGCCGCACTCGACAGCCACGACAATATCGAGGTGCGCCTGTTCAATCCCTTCTTGTATCGAAATTGGCGCTGGGTCGGTTACCTGACGGATTTTTCGCGTCTGAACCGCCGCATGCATAACAAGTCGTTCACCGTCGACAATCAGGCCACCATTGTGGGCGGCCGCAACATTGGCGATGAATATTTCGGTGCCTCCGACGAGTTTTTGTTTATTGATCTTGATGCGCTGGCCGTAGGGCCGGTTGTCAAAGATGTGTCGAGCGACTTTGATCGCTACTGGGCCAGCGCCTCGGCGTATCCGGTCGGGCTCATTCTTGAGCGGGCTGACGACGACGGGCTTGCGCGGCTGCACGACAATGCGCAACAGGTGGCGCGCGACCCCAAGGCCGCCGGCTACGTCAAGGCGATGAATGAACTGCCCATTGTGACCCAGCTTCTCGATGGCAGTATTGAGCTCGAGTGGGCAGTTACCCGCATGGTCAGTGATGATCCATCCAAGGGGTTGGGCACGGCTGACACCAACGAGATGCTGCCCGAAAGGCTGGGGCGAATCTTCGGTGTACCACAGCGCGATTTGTTCCTGGTGTCACCGTATTTTGTCCCGGCTCAAGACGGTACCGAGTACTTATCGGCTCTGGCTCGGTCAGGAGTCGAGATTACGGTGCTCACCAATTCACTGGAAGCAACCGACGTTGCGGCGGTGCATGCTGGCTATGTCAAGCGGCGCAAGCCGCTGTTGCAAGCGGGTGTGCAGCTGTACGAGATCAAACAGCAGTCGTCTGTGGCGCCATTTCACGACCGAGGCCTTACCGGCAGCTCGGCCTCCAGCCTCCACGCCAAAACCCTGTCGGTAGACGGCGAGCGGATTTTCATTGGTTCGTTTAATTTCGATCCGCGTTCAGCGAGGCTTAATACCGAGAACGGATTTGTCATAGATAGCCCCGGCCTGGCTCAGCGCCTGCCCGCGGCCATTCAAGAGCAGGCCGTTGATATTGCGTATCAGGTCCGCCTGACCGACTCAGGGCAATTGCGCTGGCACGAGCGGCGCGACGGTAAAACCATTGTGCACACGGCCGAACCTGGTGCCGGCCTGTTGCTGCAAATGGGCGTCTGGATATTGTCCCACCTGCCCATAGAGTGGTTGTTGTAGGGCCGGCCAATACAGCTTGGGCGAATTTCCACGCAATTGGAAATTCGCCCAATTTGCGTGTGGCCTGCCCAGTTACGTCGGGCCGGCACACGTCCAGCTTGAACTATCGGTTGTACCGCGTCTTCAG
>JBAYOJ010000137.1:0-6928 GCA_041678385.1 Burkholderiaceae bacterium
ATGATGGCCGAACTGATGGGCCGTACGACCGGCTACTGCGGCGGATTGGGTGGCTCTATGCATATCGCCGACCTGTCCCTGGGCATACTGGGTGCCAATGGCATTGTGGGGGCGGCAATGCCGCTATGCACGGGTGCCGCCCTGGCGTCCAAGCTTCGCGAAAGTGGCCAGGTTGCTGTCGCGTTCTTTGGTGATGGGGCCTCTAACCAAGGCGTGTTTCATGAAGCCATGAACCTGGCTTCCGTGTGGCAGCTTCCCCTGATCTTTGTATGCGAAAACAACCAGTATGCATTGACAACCCCCTATAAGAAAACGACCTCGGGGTCGTCGATCGCAGGGCGTGCGGCATCCTATGACATACCCGGAATTACCATCGATGGTAACGATGTTGAAGTTGTTCATGCCGTTGCACAGCAAGCAATCGAACGTGCCAGAAATGGCGGCGGGCCGGCGCTCATCGAAGCGCTCACTTACAGGTGGGGGCAGCATTCCATGCGTGCAAACCTGGCCGACCCCCGTCCCGACGATGAAATCACGCATTGGGTGGAGCAGCGTGATCCGCTGGTCGTCGCGCGGAAAGTATTGCTAGAGGCGGGTGTCACAGAGCAGACCCTGAATGAAATCGGCGACCAGGTTTCCAAAGAGATCGAGGCGGCCGTGGATTTCGGCAAAGCAGGCGCACACCCCACGATGGAGGAGGCCCTGGCTTCCATTTATGCGCCGCGAGAGAACTATCCGGAGCCCGCTTTAACCACGACGCGGTCGCTCAGCTTTCCTGAAGCAATCAACGAAGCTTTGCACCAGGAAATGGGCCGCGATGAAACCGTTCTCGTCATGGGCGAGGATATCGGGGCAACAGGCGGGATCTTCCAGGCCACAAAAGGTCTGCTGGATGCTTACGGACCTGAAAGGGTTAGAGACACCCCTATTTCCGAAGCCACGTTCGTGGGTTGCGGTGTGGGGGCGGCAGCGGTAGGAATGCGGCCCGTCGTCGAGCTGCAGATCTTCGATTTTGTGACGCAGGCGATGGACATGATCGTCAATCAGGCAGCCAAATTGCGTTTCATGCTGGGCGGGAAGGCGTCGGTGCCCCTAGTGGTACGCGGGCCGCATGGGGCGGGGATACGTATGGCGGCTCAGCATAGCCAGAGCCTGGAAACATGGTTTACACATATCCCCGGCCTGGTCGTCGTTGCTCCTTCCACCCCTTATGACGCCAAGGGCCTGCTGATTTCATCGATCCGTGAAAATAACCCGGTCATATTCCTGGAAAGCAAGCTCTTGTATTTGATCCCGCCAGGCCCCGTGCCGGAAGAAAACTATGCCATTCCTCTGGGGAAGGGGGACATCAAGCGTGCGGGAACGGATGTCACGGTGGTGGCGACCATGGCCATGGTGCCGCGTGCAATGGCCGCCGCAGAACAGCTAAGCAAGGAAGGTATTTCTGTCGAGGTGATCGATCCCCGGACACTGTATCCACTCGATGAAGATCTGATCATCCAGTCGGTCAAGAAAACCAACCGTCTGGTGATTGCACATGAGGCCGTTACCCAGTTCGGCTTTGGAGCAGAGGTCTTGTCCGTGGTGGTTGAAAAGGCCTTTGATTGGCTGGATGCGCCCGTCGCCCGTGTTGGGGCGCCCGCGACGCCCATTCCTTATGCCGACGCCCTGGAGCGTGAGGTGATCCCATCACAGCAGCGCATTGTTGATGCTATCCGTCAGGTGCTGCAATGATCGATGTCCTGGCACCTGAAACGGCAACCATCGTCCAATGGTTGAAAAACGAAGGGGATCCCGTTGCCGAAGGCGACGTGCTGGTCGAAATAGAAACTGATAAAACGGTTTTCGAAGTAGAGGCTCCGGCTAGCGGTACGCTATCGCAGATTCTGGCGATGGCCGGCGATGCGGGCGTTGAAGCAGGCACAAAAATCGCCGTGATCGATGATGGCGCAAGCATCAGCCCGACAGCGGGTGCAATTGCCCGGGAAGCGGCTGCGCCGTCAGTACAGCAGCAGGTGCCAGCAGATCCTGCACACGGAACTGGCAGCACCCTACAAAGCCAGCCTGCTGTTGGCATGCATCCCGATCAGTCAGCATCTGCTGGGGCGTCTTCACCGAGTACGGAATTAGGCAGCAGGATAGCCGTGTCCCCGTTTGCCAGGAAACTGGCGCGTGAAGCTGGGGTGAATATCAACGATATTGAGGGAACAGGCCCAGGTGGACGGATCGTCGGCCGCGATATCCGTGCCTATCTGAAGTCGTTGCCCATCGAAACCTCGCCCCCGATCGAGCAGTCTGCAGCGCAAAGTGTGCCTGTCGACGGCATGCGGCGGACGATTGCACAGCGACTCTCTGAATCAAAATCGACTGTCCCTCATTTCTATCTTTCCAGCGATATGAATCTTGATGCAATGCTCAAGTTGCGCAAGAAGATGAATCGCGATGCCGAGCAACTGGCGAAAGAAATGGATGTGGCATTGCCCAAGCTGTCCGTCAATGATTTTTTTATCAAAGCGGTTTCTGCGGCGCTTCATCATCGCCCGAACTCGAACGCCATCTGGGCCGATGATTCCATCCTGCATTTCACCAGCGTGGATGTGGGAATGGCGGTTGCAGTGGAGGGCGGTTTGATTACGCCTGTGCTGCGAAATGTACACCAGAAATCACTTGGGGCGATCGCTGCCGACACGCGTGATCTTGCAACCCGTGCCCGCAGCCGCCGCCTTGATAAAACTGAATATACAGGCGGCGCTACGACAGTTTCGAATTTAGGGATGTATGGCGTGGAGCAGTTTTCCGCGATCATCAACCCCCCTCAATCCTCCATTTTCGCCATTGGCGCAGCTCGCAGAAAGGTCGTCGTACGCAAGGGATCACCCAAGGTCGCATGGGTGGCGACCGTTACGTTGTCTTGCGACCATCGCGTGATAGACGGCGCAGAAGGTGCACAGCTACTGAATATGGTCCGGAAGTTTATTGAAACCCCCAGACTGCTATTTGGATAGAAAACTACATACAAAAAAGGGTCTGCATATAAATGACCTTGAAACAATCCGGTCAATTTTCTGGCCGAAATCAGGAGTGAGACATGAAATTTATTACCGGCTTGAAAAAGTTTTCATTTGGGCTGGCCGTTTCGGCGGTCCTGAGCGCGGGTGCGTATGCTCAACCCATTACGATCGGCGGGATCTTCACTCAAGAAGGGCCTGCTGCCGCCTATGGAATAGATTCGCTGAACGGCGTCCGACTGGCGATCGAACATATCAATGCGCAAGGCGGTATAGACGGGCGGAAACTCGACCTGGATCTGCATGACGACAAAGGGGACACGGCAACCGCCGCAGCCTTGATGAGGAAGGTTACCGCTAACGATGACGTCGTGGCCGTACTTTTTTCACCTCGCAGCCCCGTCATGATCGCGCTGGCAAAGATGGCAGCCCAGATTCCCATCAGCCTTATTGGCATCGGGGCATCCTCGCCTTGGCCCGGCGATTTCAATGATTGGACTTTCCGGTTTTCACAGGTCGACAGCGTCGTGGCCGCCGAGCTCATTCCAAAGGTGAACGCCCTTCTCAAGCCTGAAACCCTGTCAGTCATTTATGCATATGACGATGAATGGGCAAACAGCATGGCCAATATCGTCGGTGACCTCAGCACCAAAGAAGGCATCAAGCTGACCTCAAAAGAAAGTTTCAAAACCAAGGATACGGATTTTCGCGCTCAGTTGACCAAGATCGCGCAGCAGAAGCCTGATGTTCTTGTTGTTATCGGCCTTGAGAATGAAGCCTCATTGATTATGCGGCAGGCACGTCAGCTAGGCGTAAAGACGCAGTTTGTGGGTATGTCTTCTTTTTCGAGCCCCAAGCTTCTCGAACTGGCGGGCGAGGCAGCAGAAGGCGCGATGACGGGTATCGCCTTCATGCAGGATTCCGAGCGTGCGCAGACCCAAGAGTTTGTTAAAGCCTATAAAGATAAATATCAGCAAGACGTCCCTGCCAATGCCGCCCATGGGTACGATGCCGTCCTGGCGCTTGCCCAAGCCTTGAAGAACGCAAAAGGCGACTATAGCAGACAGTCGGTCCGTGACCAGATGGCTGCGTTGGAAAAGGTCGAAGGCGTGACGGGTACGCTGACCATGAAAGGCAAAGGCGACGCCGACCGTGATGTTTATGTGGTCCAGATTCGTGACGGCTCTTACGTAGAGGCGAAATAGCGATGCAGCAGCAACCTCTTTTGGAGCTTAAAGGCGTATCCCGTTATTTTGGGGGCGTCAAGGCGGTACATAACGTGAGCTTGGTCGTCAATAAGGGGGAGCTGCTGGCTTTGATTGGCCCGAACGGGGCAGGCAAATCGACACTCTTTCACTCCGTTTCAGGCATGGTGCAGCCAGGGGCTGGTCAGGTATTGTGGCGGGGGGAAGACATCACAGCGCTGCAGCCCGAGCAGCGCGTGGTCCAGGGTATTGCCTGCACCTTTCAGAACTTGCGGCTTTTCCCAGAGATGTCAGTGAAAGAAAACGTAGTCATGGGGGCCTACCATCGTCAGGCGCTGACATGGCCGGGCGTCATAGCGTCACTCTTCCAAGGTTTCTCAAGAATGCGGTCATCACTGGAAGAAATAAACGAAATACTCGAACTGGTGGGTCTGGCGGATATTGTTGACGCTGATGTCGGCTCCCTGAGTTACGGTGCAAAGAAAAGACTGGAACTCGCCCGTGCCCTGGCAACAAAACCCGAACTGATTCTGTTGGATGAACCCGTTGCGGGCATGAACGCAACCGAGAAGAAAGAAATTCAAGAAGTATTGCTGCGGTTGAAATCACGCGGTCTGACAATTTTTGTCGTCGAGCACGATATGCAGTTCGTCATGAGTCTGGCAGATCGGGTCATCGTGATGAACCTGGGTGAACAGTTAGCGGTAGGCACGCCCAAAGAGGTTCAGCAGAACCGCGAGGTCCAGGTCGCCTATCTCGGAACGGAATAGGTGTAACGTGCTACAGATCAACGACTTAACAGTAAAGTATGGCGCGCTGGTAGCAGTCCGGGAATTGTCGCTTACCGTGCACGAAGGTGAGATCGTGACACTGATAGGGGCAAATGGCGCAGGCAAGTCCAGCACCTTGAATGCGATCATGGGTCTGGTCCCCGCGGCTTCGGGGCAAATGAGCTGGGGCGGCAAGGATATAACCAGGCTGCGCGCATACAAGCGAGTGCAGAACGGTATAACCCTATGTCCGGAAGGGCGGGGGATGCTGACCAGCCTTACGGTTCAAGAAAATCTCGAACTTGGCGGATTCCTTCATATGCGGAAGTCAGATAACGCCGCAAGAATAAAAACCATGTATGAACGGTTTCCGCGCCTGGCTGAACGTCGTACGCAACTGGCCGGCACATTGAGCGGGGGCGAACAGCAGATTCTCGCCGTGGCCAGGGCCTTGTTGTGTCGTCCACGATTGTTGCTACTTGATGAACCGTCCCTGGGCCTCGCGCCGATGACCGCGGCTGAAGTCATGCAAACCGTCAAGGATATTGGCGCGGAAGGGGTGGGCGTCTTGCTTGTCGAGCAGAATGTGAACCACGCCCTGCGTGTTGCCGACAATGCATATGTGATGGAAAGCGGCGCGGTGGTCCTGCAAGGACCTGCGGCAGACCTATTGGAAGATGACCGGGTAAGAGGCGCTTACCTGGGCGGCCTGAATTAATACGAACAGGATCATTATGCTAGAGCAACAGCTTTTCAATGGTTTATCGCTAGGCGCGACATATGCCCTGGTTGCCGTCGGCTACACACTGGTCTTCGGGGTTCTGAAGGTACTCAATCTTGCGCATGGGGAAATGCTGACCTTGGGCGCCTTCTCCGCGGTGGTTGCGACCTCGTTCCTGGGCCCCAATTTGTTCCTGGCTTTATTCATCGGCTTCGCCGTGACGGCATTGGTGGGCGCCCTGATCATTGAGCCCATAGCAATCCGCCCGGTCATCCATCGCAATCAGCTTGCCCCGCTTATGACGACGATAGGCCTGTCCATCCTGCTGATCAGCCTGACGGCGGCGATATTCGGCCCGTCGCAGACGCAGTTTCCACAGTTGATGGGCATGACCAGTTACGAAATCGGCCCCATATTGGTGACTTCGGCACATATTCTGAATATCGTGGTCGCTGGCAGCATGGTGCTGGGCCTGACACTGTTTCTGAAGCTGACTTCGATAGGCAAAGCCATAAGAGCCGTGGCAGAGAACCCGGATGTGGCTGAAACACTGGGCATTAATACACGCTTTGTCCGTACTTTGACCGTGGCGATTGCCTCTGGGCTGGGCGGGGTGGCAGGGGTGCTGATTTCGGCAAGTGTAGGGGCCGTCACGCCCTATTCCGGTGCCGCATTTGGCTTGAAAGGCCTGGTCGCCGTGATCGTCGGGGGCATGGCCAGCCCGCTGGGGGCTGTGGTTGCGGCGCTCGGTTTGGGTTTCGTCGAAGTGCTGAGTATTTCCTATTTCCAGTCAGCCAGTCGTCACTTGATCCCATTGCTATTGATTTGCGTAGTGTTGTTATGGCGCCCTGAAGGGATTTTTTCCAGTCTTGGAAGGAAGGGTTGATCATGAGTGGTTACCTCGTTCAGCTGATGACCTATGTGGGATTGAACTGGATTCTTGCGCTTGGGCTGTATTTAGCCGCGCTATCCGGTCAGTTATCCCTGGGGCAAGCCGCCTTCATGGCCGTAGGTGCCTATTCTGCCGCCGTTTTAACGACGGAGTTTCAGTTTCCTCTGGCTGTGGCCATCTCACTCGCAGCGGTACTCTCATTTATCGCGGGGTTGATTGTGGCGGCGTCCAGCCTGCGCTTGCGTGGAATTTACCTCGCGTTGGTAACCTACGCCGTTGGCGAAGTCGTTGTGGGCGTGCTGGAAACCATAGATTATGTCGGGGGGCCCAGA
>JBAYOJ010000138.1:0-6927 GCA_041678385.1 Burkholderiaceae bacterium
CGCGTACCGGTCAGCAACCGTATCGGTGAAGAAAACATGGGCTTCATCTACCAGATGGAACAGTTCCAGGAAGAGCGCATGTTCGTCGCCGCACGCAGCATGCGTTCGATGGAACGGGCCATCGAGGAAACGATTGTCTACACAGGGCAGCGAACGGCATTCGGCAAGAGCGTGCTTTCCAACCAGGTGGTTTACCACAAGCTCGCGGAACTACAGACTGAAATTGAAGCGCTGCGCTCCCTGATATACCGCGCAATAGAGCAATACTTGGAAGGGCGGGACATCACACAACTTGCATCCATGGCCAAGTACACGGCCGGCCGGCTGTCGATGAAAATTCCGTCCGAATGCCTGCAGTATTGGGGCGGCCAGGGGGTGATGTCGGAGAACTGGATATCCCGCGCTTACCGCGACTTGCGGCAAACAGCCATTGGCGGCGGTGCAAACGAAATCATGCTGGAAGTCATTGCCCGGACAATGAAAATACACCCGGGGCGCCGGGGGTCGTAGCCAGAAGTCGCTGCTAGACATCGTGTAACAGGTGCCTTATGGGAGTGACCAGGCCATTTCGGGCGGCAAGGCCAGCTTGCTGGGCCTGATGGTTGATTCAACTGTGTTCTAGGTTTAAAAGTGTTTCGGGGCTTAAACTAGCCGGACAACAACTCGAACGTACAAAAGCCCCTCCGCCAAGCGGAGCGAATAACTAAGGAGACAACCCATGATGAAGTCCCTGGCTGCGGTCGCAGTGTTTACACTTGCTGCACCAACTCTTGCACAAACGACTTGGCAGATGCCAACCCCTTACCCCGAGGCTAGCGTGGTGACCCGCAACGTCATCCAGTTCGCCAATGAAGTCCGCGAAGCCACCGACGGCAAGCTGAACATTGTCGTCCATCCTGCAGCTTCGCTGATCAAGCACGGTGAAATCAAGAACGCCGTGCGCTCCGGGCAGGTTGAGATCGGTGAAATCCTTGCTTCCACCCTCTCGAATGATGACCCGGTCTACGAGATGGACAGCCTGCCTTTTCTTGTCAGCAGTTTCAAAGATGCCGAGCGTCTCTGGAATGTGGTGCGCGACCATGCCCAGAAAGATATGGCGCGCCAGCGCATGACGGTGCTGTTTGCCAATTCCTGGGGGCCACAGGGGCTTTACTCGCTGGACCCGGTTGAAAGCACTGCCGATATGCGCGGCGCCCGATTCCGGGCCTACAACTACACCACCGAACGCATTGCCCAGTTGGCCGGCGCCGTTCCAACTCAGGTCGAAGCCGCCGATCTCGCCCAGGCCTTCTCCACCGGCCGCGCCAACATGATGGTCACATCGACGGCAACCGGTGTTTCGGCGGCCGTGTGGGATTTCCTCAAGCACTATTACGATGTGCGCGTCTCCATCCCTTACGACTTCATCCTGGTCAACAATCGCGCACTCGAAGCGCTGGAACCCGACGTCCGCAAAGCCTTGCTCGAAGTCGCCGCCCGCGCCGAAGCCCGTAGTTGGACAATGGCGGAAGAAGACGACCAGTCCGGCCTGAAGATTCTTGCCGAACGGGGCATCAAGGTCTCGGAAGGTTCTGACGAACTGCGCGCAGGCCTGCACGAAATAGGCGACACCATGGTGGCCGAGTGGGAAAAACGTGCCGGCGAAACCGGGGCCGCGCTGCTCAAGGCTTATAAAAACAACAACTGATCCTGTGGATGGTCGGGGCTGTTCCCCTAAAGGGGCGGCCCCGGCGTTCACGGCGGAGTGTGGGCATGCGACTGTTGCTTGACCGCTTCTATCTGGGTTGCGGGATCCTTTCCTGCATTTCAATTGTCTTCATCGTGGCCGTGGTTGCGGCTCAGGTTTTTCTCAATACACTGGACGCCATCGCAGAGATGCTTGGCCTGCCCGGCTTGGGGATCATGATCCCGTCCTATTCGATGTTTTCAGGATATGGCCTGGCCTTTGCAACCTTTACCGCCCTCGGGCCGGCGATCCGCAATGGCGCCCATATCCGCGTGACGCTGCTTCAGGAACGCTTGCCGGGCTCGGTACAGAGGCCGCTGCTGGTGTTGATCGCCTTGGTCGGCACCTTGATCGGTGCCTTGATGACCTGGGCGATGTTGGGCATGGCCTACGAATCCTGGGACTTCGGCGACAAGTCGTCGGGGCTGGTGGCAGTACCGCTTTGGGTTCCACAATCCATGCTGTGCTTCGGGTCGTTTGCCCTGTTTGTGGCCTGCGCCGACCTTTTCTTCGAATTTCTGTTCTGGGGCCGGTCCGACGCCTTCAATGAACCCGTTGCCGACGAGGGTGGCGCATGAACGAAACCATGGGCATCCTCCTCATTCTCGGCACCCTCATCGGCTGCCTTGCTCTCGGGGTCTGGGTGGCGATTTCGCTGCTGCTCTCGGGCATTGTCGGTATGCTGATCTTCTCGACTGCACCGATAGATCGGGCGTTGTCGAGCAATCTTTGGTCTTCTTCGGCGGAATGGTCCCTGGCGGCCTTGCCGCTGTTCATCTGGATGGGCGAAATCCTGTTCCGTTCGCGTATGTCGGATGACCTCTTCACGGGCATATCGCCCTGGATGCAGCGCCTGCCGGGCAGGCTCAGCCATGTGTCAGTGCTTGCCTGCGGTGTCTTTGCGGCGGTCTCAGGGTCGTCGGCGGCTACCTGCGCCACGGTTGCCAAGGTCGCCCTGCCGGAATTGCACAAGCGCGGCTACGATGACCAGCTGGTCCTGGGGACCATTGCCGGTTCGGGTACCCTGGGGCTGCTTATTCCCCCCTCTATTATTCTGATCGTCTACGGCGTCGCAACCGAAGTGTCGATAGCGCGGCTATTCATTGCTGGGGTGCTGCCTGGCATCCTGGTAATTGCGCTGTATATGGGCTACATCATGGTCTGGTCCTTGTTGCATCCATCCAGGGTGCCTCCGGCCGACCCGCCCATGCCGTTACGGGCAAGGTTGTACGCTACACGCCGGTTGATCCCGGTGGTGGTACTGATAGTCAGCGTCATCGGGTCGATCTATCTGGGTATTGCCAGCCCGACTGACTCCGCCGCAGTCGGCGTCGTGTTTGCGCTTGCCTTGTCATGGTGGTTTGGCGACCTGAATTGGAAGAGCTTCACCGCCGGTCTTTACAGCGCGGCCATGACCTCGTGCATGATTGCCTTCATTCTGGCTGGCGCGGCCTTTTTGACGCTGTCCATGGGCTATTCGGGCTTGCCTGCCAAGCTGGCGGGGGCCATCGGCAGCCTGGGGCTCAATGTCTATATGCTGCTGTTTGCCTTGACGATCTTCTTCATCATCGCAGGCATGTTCCTGGACGGGATTTCCATTATCGTACTGACCACCGCGGTACTGCTGCCCATGGTGCAGACAGCAGGCATAGACCCGATCTGGTTTGGGATATACCTGGTGCTGGTGGTTGAGGCGGGGCTGATAACACCGCCCGTGGGACTCAATATTTTTGTCTTGCAGGGCATGACAGGCAAGGATTTGCTGTATCTGAGCTGGGCGACTCTTCCCTTCTTCCTGATGCTGATGCTGGCGGTGGTGCTGCTGGTCATGTTCCCCGGTATTGCGACCTGGCTGCCCGATCAGATGTTTGGCGCTTGAGCTTTGGCATGTCTGCCGGCGCCCTTTACAGGGCGTCCAGCAGGCCGCGTACGGGCGCCGGTACCGCAATGTCGGCCAATTCGGGGGCGGGAACCCATTTTCTATCAGGCGGTTGCTCAGCCGTAGGGCTTGACGATTCCAGGCGCCAGGGCTCGATGTGCAGTCGAAAATGAGTGAAGGTGTGCACCAGGGTAGCCATGCGCCCCTCTTCCTTCACTTCTAAGCCCATGTTTCGACAAGCATTGGCCAGTTCGGCGGCGCTGTCGTAGCGGGGCAGGCTCCACAGGCCTCCCCATATCCCTGGTTGCGGCTGTTTTTCCAGCAAGACGCCGTTGTCGCTGAGCAGCAGCAGCATGGCGCAATGCCGGTCCGGGATGACGCGGCGCGGGCGGGGTTCCGGCAGTACTTGTTGCAGCCCCAGGCGCCGGGCTTCGCAACCATTGGCCAAGGGGCACTGCTGGCACTGCGGCTTGCCGCGCGTACAGACTTGCGAGCCAAGATCCATCAGGCCCTGGGTATAGGCGGCCATGTCGAGACTGAGCGAGGCGTGTTTCACCGCCGCTTCAGCCAGTGCCCAGAGTCGCAGTTCCACGGCCCGCAGGCCGGGGTAGCCATGGATGCCAAAGAAACGGGTAAAGACGCGTTTGACGTTGCCGTCCATGATGGGCGAGCGTTCGCCGTATGCAAAAGCCGCTATGGCGGCGGCGGTGGAGCGCCCGATGCCGGGCAGCTGTGCAATTTCGGTTGAGGCTGCGGGAAAGCGGCCTTGGTGTTCGGCCACCAGCACCTGGGCACAGCGGTGCAGGTTGCGGGCGCGGGCGTAGTATCCCAGCCCCGCCCAGTAGGGCATGACGTCATCCTGGTCGACGGCCGCCAGCGTGGCGATGTCGGGAAACCGGCCCAGGAAGCGTTCGTAGTAGGGAATGACGGTAGCGACCTGGGTTTGCTGCAGCATGATTTCTGACAGCCAGATCCGGTAGGGGTCGCGCGTGCCCTGCCAGGGCAGATGATGGCGGCCATGCTGGCGTTGCCAGGCGCACACCAGGGCCGCGAAATCCCGCAGGCAAGTGTCGTTCTGCATGTTCAGAAAGCGGTGTTGCGGGTGACCGACCATCGCGCCGACAGGGCGCCGAGTATGGTGATGACCAGCACAGATAGCAGCAGGCTTACGCTGTCTGGCAATTGCAGTGACACCTGTGTGCCATAGCTGCTGGCAAGCCGGTCGATCACGCTATTCAGGGGCTGCAGTGCCAGCCAGGCGGCGACGGTGGCAAGGCCGCAGGACAGCAGGGCGGTCAGGGCGCCCAGATACAGGAAGGGGCGGCGCACGAACGATTCGGTTGCCCCGACCAGCCGGGCCACTGCGATTTCTTCACGCTGGGTGAGCGCCTGGAGCCTGACGGTATTGAACACGGTAGCCAGCACCACAATGGCCACGCCCAGCGCAAGCAGCCACAGGCCAATGCTGAGAAAGTCCAGCAGTGATTGCAGGCGTTGCACCCAGGTGCTGTCGACCTGGACAGTATCCACTGTGCCAATGCTTCGCCACTGTTCGCTGAGCCTGGAGCTGGTCGTTGCGATTTCCGGATGCTGCCGCAGAGTGATCACAATGGCGTCCGGCAGCGGGTTATCGGGCAGGGCTGCCAGCGCTTCTGACCACGCGGGCCGTTGACGCAGTTCCGTCAGGGCGCGTTCCCGATCTATGACTTCCACCGTTTCAATGTCGTCGGCATGTTTTTCGCGCAGTTCATTGCCAAGGCGACTGGCGGCGCCTGATGGTGCGGAGCGATCAAGATAAAGGGTGACTTCCGCCGAGACGGGGATCTGCATGGCCACCGGCCGGGCCGTGTCGAGCACGGCAGCCACCACGATGGGCACAGCCAGACTCAGGCTGATGACGAGGATGTTGCACAAGGAGGAAAAGGGCTGGCTCCAGAGCCGGCGCAAGGCCACGCTAAAGGCGTAGCGATGTTGGTTCAGCCACCGCTTCATGTCACCCCCGGAGCGTCGGTGAAGCGGCCGGTGTCGATCCGCATGGTACGGTTGGCATAGGCAGCCATCAGGCTGCGATCATGTGAAGCGATCAGCGTGGTGACGCCAACGCGGTTGAAATCTTTGAAAACATCCATGATACGGCGGGCGCTGTCTTCGTCAAGATTGGCAGTGGGTTCGTCGGCAATGAGGATGGAAGGGCGGTTGACAATGGCGCGGGCGATGGCCAGGCGCTGCTGTTCGCCGCCAGACATTTCCACAGGGTTCAGGTCTTCCTTGCCGGACAGCCCCACTTTTTCCATGGCAGCCCGGGCGCGGGATTGCGACTGCGCGGGGGCATGGCCTGCCACCGCCAGGGGCAGCAGCACGTTCTGGATGGCGTTGCGATCGTACAGCAGATGCGTGTCCTGCAGTATGACGCCGACGGCCCGCCGCAGGTAGGGGCGTGCGCGCGCCGGCATGCGGTCGCTGCGATGTCCGTTGACCAGAATGGCGCCGCGACTGGGGGGTTCGAGCCCGCCAATGAGTTTGAGCAGGGTGGATTTGCCGGCGCCCGACGGGCCTGATACAAAAACGAACTCGCCGGGCTGGATGCGGAAATTGATGTCCGCAAGAATGTTGCGGCCGCGCCCGTAGGATTTGAACACGTGCTGAAATTCGATCATCTGACCGTCATGACCCTCAAGGGATATCCCCCATGTTAGAGGCGGCGTTCAAGCGGCTACATTCTTGAAGCCGTGGATGTTCGCATTGTATGCCACGATCAGCCGGCATCCCGCTTTTTCCGGCCTAGGGCCCCTGGGGTCGTCTGCGCCTTCGCGGCATAGTATTCCATGACGAAATCATCAATATCCGTACCGGCGTCCCGGCGTCGGCGCCTTTCCTGGGGCAATCCTTCCATCCGTGCTCTGCTGTATCAGGCGATCCTGATCGGGGCCGTGGGGTTTGTCGTCTGGTATCTCGTTTCCAATACGCTGCACAATCTTTCAGCGCGCAATATTTCGACAGGCTTCGGGTTCCTGAGCCGTGAGGCCGGCTTTGCCATTGGTGAATCCTCAGTGGCCTACACACCGGCAGACTCCTACGGCCGCGCCATCTGGGTTGGCCTCATCAATACCTTGCGGGTTTCGGTGATCGGCATTGTGCTGGCTACCCTGTTGGGCACTCTGGTGGGCATCGCGCGTTTGTCCGGAAACTGGCTGGTGTCCAGGGTGGCTGCGGCTTATGTCGAGCTCATGCGCAATGTGCCCCTGCTGCTGCAATTGTTCTTTTGGTATGCGGTCATCACGGAAAACATGCCCGGCCCGCGCCAGGCATACGAGCCCTTTCC
>JBAYOJ010000139.1:0-6921 GCA_041678385.1 Burkholderiaceae bacterium
GCTGTTCTCTGCCAGCACCGAGCCGGGCACATCCAGCGTCCAGATGTTGCCCTCCAGCACCGTCGTCGTTTCGGTGAAGCCGCCCACCGTGACCGTCACGGTATCGCCCACCTTCACATCGGCGCCCACCGTACCGGTGACCGTCACATCCTCGTCGGCTTCCGCCGCGTTGATCACGTTGTCCGCCGTAATCGGATCAATCGTGATCTCGGCTTCCGGCGCCAACGTGTCCACGATCACGCTGTCGTTATCACCCGCCCCAGGATTTCCAGCCTCGTCCGTATAGCTGTTGTCAGGCACCGTCACTGTGACTTCGCCCTCGAAGTCATCAGACGGTTCCAGATCCGCCGTCCAGCGCGTGGGGTCGCCCGGAACCGGCGTCAGGTTCGAGATGTTGCCGTTCTCTACGAACACGTCGCCTTCATCGAAGCCAAACGGTTCTTCGCTGAACTGGAACGTCACCGTTCCATCATCATTGATCGTGACCACCACTGTCGGCGCCAGTGTGTCCACGGTAGTGCTATCTGCGCCACCAAATCCGGGATTTCCAGCCTCGTCTGTGTAGCTGTTGTCAGGCACCGATACTGTGACTTCGCCCTCGAAGTCATCAGATGGTTCCAGATCCGCCGTCCAACGGGTGGGATCGCCCGGATCTTGCGTCAGGTTCGAGATGTTGCCGTTCTCTACGAACACGTCGCCTTCATCGAAACCAAACGGTTCTTCGCTGAATTGGAACGTCACTGTGCCGTCGTCATTGATCGTGACCACGACCGTCGGCCGCGTCTCATCTCCAGGTTCTTCGGTTCCAGGTTCTTCCGTGCCAGGTTCTTCCGTTCCAGGTTCTTCCGTTCCAGGTTCTTCTGTTCCAGGTTCTTCTGTTCCAGGTTCTTCCGTTCCAGGCTCTTCCGTTCCAGGTTCTTCCGGTTGTGGCAATTGCACGTTCGTGTTGCCGCTGCCGCCTGTCCCGGGTACGCCGTCTTCGTTGGTGTAGCTGCCGTCGGGCACGCTTACAACGATTTCGCCTTCAAAACCTTCGTTAGGCTGAAGCTCCGCTGTCCAGCGGGTCGGGTCGTTGGGATCCTGCACGAGGTTGGAAATCGTGCCGTTAAAGCCGGTGATGTCGTCAAGATCGAAGCCGACGGGCACCTGGCTGAACTGGAAGGTGATGCTGTTGTCTTCGTTGATGACCAGGGTGAGCGTGGGTGCGATGGCCAGCGGGGCGGCAGCTGCGTCGCCTTCTGCCGCTGCGCCACTGCCCAGCACGATATTTTCTATACCCGCCAGCGTGGGGCGGGGGTATTCAAGGCCCAGGGGCGTAGTGGTTTCAAGAATAGCGGCGATACGGGTAAAGCTGCTGCCGCCGTCATCACCGCCAGCCCCAGCCAGTACGGCTGCAGTGGGGTCAAGTGTGGCGAACGGGTCCTCACCGGCCTGCAGGGCCGCCAGCACGCGGGCGGCATCATCTGCGGTTGGCACCGCGGCAGCCGATACAAAGGGATCGGCCGATGCTTCGGCCATGTCAGCGTTCAGCTGGACTTCCCGGTTGCCGCCAATGGTGACGGCGGGCAGGCCATCCGCCTGCAATGCTACCTGCGCCCCATCCGCAGTGACAATTTCCGCCTCAGCCTGGACGCGCATGCCTGCCCGCAGCGGGATAAGTGAACCATCAGTGCCCCGAACCCATGCCTGGCCGGTGACTTGCGTGATGAGAGAGGTAGTTGCCATGTTGTGCCCTTTCGATGTGTCGAAGGAAAATTCATTGCACGTTGCGCGCGAACGCGGTCGCAACGTGGACAAAATCCGAGTTCTGGGAAAATGTTACCCAGAGAAACAGAAACGCACTATTGGCGTCACGGCCAATATTGGTAGCGGGATGAGCGGTTTTGTTACGGAGGGGGCTGGCATCAACATACCTCTGCTTGATGATGGCTGTTTTTCAGGGTCAGTCGAGGCTTTCGATATGTAGCGGGGAGCCACCGGGTTCAAATATCTGACGCTACGCACTCTTCGTCAGACTGGATAAATTCGCCCAATGTTTTTTCCTGCCCGTCTATCTTAGATTGTCTGCTTTGCGTATCCAGCATGGTGAGCCGGCATGGCTTTCACAAAACCGCTTTCTTCAGTTGACCCCTGCCCCAGCACGACTGGCCTGTCATTGTGCAATGACCTGGTCTTCAAGATCCTGTTCAGTGATCATCTTCCACTGCTGACGGATCTGATCAATGCCGTGCGCTACCCCGCACAACCCATCGCGGTGCGGCGAGTTCTGAACCCCACCATCCTCCCAGAGGACCTGGCCGGCAAGGAAATCATTCTGGACATCCTGGCTGAAGATAGCAACGGCCAGCGCCTGGCTATTGAAATGCAGTTACAGCGCTTTCTGCACTGGCCCGAACGGCACGTCTACGGCGTGGCGCGCAGCCTGGCTGCGCAACTGGGCGCCGGACAGGATTACCGTCTTTTGAAACCTTCCATCGGTATCAGCCTGCTGGTGCATGACCTGTTCAAGGATCACGCCGACAGGGGCACCTGGCATTTCACGCTGCGTGACACGCTGCGTCCGCAAATACAGTTGGGGCAAGTGCTGCAAGTACATATAATCGAGTTGCGCAAGGCCGAAAAGCAGCTGTGGTTGCCCGCGCCGCTACAAGCCTGGATCGCCTGCCTGCTGCACAACCTGGACGAGGCCGCCATGAGCGAAATCACACATCCCCCCGTCAAAGAAGCACTGAAGCATCTGGAAACCCTGTATTCCAACGAAGAACTGCGCCTGGCCGCCGAACGGCGCGCACAAGCATTGATCGATGCCGAAGACATTGTCGATTGCGCTTACTTTGAAGGTAAGCAGGAAGGGATTGAAGAAGGATTGGAGCAAGGGCTGGAACAACAGCAACAAACCCTGCTGCGCATGCTGGAACGCAGGTTCGGTTCCACGCCGACTCAATACCAGACTAAGATCCTGGAAGCCGACGCCCCACATCTGCAGGAATGGACGCTGAACATGCTCGATGCCCGGCGCATCGAAGACGTCTTTGCCTGATCGCGTTCCACCGGCAAGCCGCCGGTGATCAGCTTATGCCGTGCACCTTCAGGGCCAGCAGCAGGCGGTCGTTGACGCCGAGCTTCTGAAATACCGCCGAAAGATGAGCGCGCACGGTGCGCTCGCTGATGCTGAGCGCTTCGGCAATAGCCTGGTTGCTGTGGCCGATGGCCGCCCGCTCGGCCACTTCTTTTTCTCGTTGAGTCAGGCCGGTGGCCCAGCCGCTTTGGCGGGGCATGTGCGCATCGATCTGACGCAATAGGCGAGCCAGCAGGGTGGGGCCCATCCATACGCTGCCAGCCATCACTGTTTTCAGCACGGTGTTCAGCGCCGCCACAGGGGAATAGGCATGCACATAACCACTGGCACCGGCTGCCAATACGCCCTTACCTTCTTCATCGTCGGGCCGCATGGTGCCCACCACGACCTTCAATCCGTGTAAATATTCCTGCCACACTGGACTGTCCCACTCGGGCAGCTGCGGCATGCCTGCATCCAGAAGAACAAGGCTGCGCCCTTGATCTCGCCAGCGGGCGATATCCTGCAGGCTGTTGCCGCGCGCAGGTAGCCAGTCCGCGCCGTTCAGCTGGCGCCAGTGCTGCCAAAGGAAATCATCATGTGTAACCAATAAGACGGGAACTGCTTGCATGGCTATTTTTTTCTCCCTCAACGCTCAGTGAACGCGTTGGATCTTGCTCTCAGCACCGGCTTGAGCAGGTACTGCATGATTGTGCGCTGGCCGGTCAGCACGTGGACTTCAGCCACCATGCCGGGAATGATGGGCAGCGAATCATCCCCCACGTGAGCACGTTCGGTACGGACTTTGACCACGTAAAATGAATTCCCCTTTTCGTCCATGATGGTGTCCGCCCCGATCTGCTCTACCTCGCCAGGCAAGCCGCCGTACACGGCGAAATCGTAGGCGGTGAATTTCACCTCTGCCCTCTGGCCGGGATGCAGGAAGCCAATGTCTCGCGGGTGGATGCGCACTTCCAGCAGTAGCGTGTCGTCGGATGGCACGATTTCAAGGATGTCCTTCCCTGGTTGAACCACGCCACCGACGGTATTGACGGCCAAAGTGTTGACGGTACCGCGAACAGGGGAACGCACCTCGGCAAGCTTCACCCGGTCGGCCAGCGCCAGTTGGCCTTCGCGCAGGGTGGCCAGGCGGCCGCGGGTTTCGGAAAGCTCCGCGCGAGCCTGATTGCGCACAGTGAGTTCAGCTTCCTGCACTTTGCTTGAAGCTTCTTCTATGGCGGCATGAATACGGTCGATCTGCGCGGCTGCCGCTTTCTGTTCCCCGCAGTAGCGGGCCACATCACGTCGCAGGCGCAACAGATCCACTTCGGAAACCGCCCCGCTCTTGAGCAAGGGCTGAGTTACTGAGAGTTCACGCGAGGTCAGTGCGCAACTGGATGCGGCTTGATCACGGTTCGCTTCAGTTTCACGCAGTTCCTGCTGCCGCTGCTTGAGTTGTTCTTCCGCCTGTCTGATGGAGGCCTGGAGTTCCAGGCTGCGGTTTTCCCAGATGCGCCGTTCCATTTCCACCGCCTGGTAGGCTTCGGCAAGCGCTTCTTCAGGTGCCTGGAAGGGTTCGCCCGTAGCCAGTGCCTCCAGTCTTGCGGCCTTGGCCTGCAAAGCCAGAATTTCAACGCGGTTCTCGCCCAGGGAGGACGAATACCGGGTGGGGTCGATACGCAACAGCACATCCCCCTGCTCGACGATCTGTCCCGGCCTGACGAGAATTTCTTCGACAATACCGCCGTCCAGGCTTTGAATGATCTGCACTTGGCGCGACGGAACGACCTTGCCTTCGCCTCGCACGACTTCGTCGATATATGCAAAGGACGCCCATGTAAGCAGGGCGGCGACTGCCAGCAGGCTCACCCACACCAGCAGCCGGGACCCCCGGGCATCCTGTTGTTTGAGGGCGTTCAGCGCGTCCGCATTGATCGTGCGCGCCTGGGTGGAGGTTTCCGCATCCATGAAAGACATGCCGCAAACGCTGGGCGGCAACAGGAAGCGCCACATCATGCTGCTCTCCGGGAGCCGGCAATGCGGCCTTGCTTGAGCGCTTCGACGACCTGTTCTTTAGGCCCATCGGCCATGACACGCCCGGTATCAATGACGATGAGGCGGTCAACGAGGTCCAGCAAGGACATGCGATGCGTGATCAGCAGCAACGTCTTGTCTTGACCGATCTCGCGCAGGCGCCGCTTGAGTGCTGTTTCACTTTGGTTATCCATATTGCTGCTGGGCTCGTCCAACAGCAATATGGGAGGATCGTTGATCAGTGCGCGGGCGATGGCTACTGCCTGGCGCTGGCCGCCGGAAAGGGAGTCCCCCCGCTCGCTGATCATCATGTCGTAGCCATCGGGGTTCTGAGACACGAATTCGTCGATGCCAGAGACCCGCGCCACGTGGAGCATGTGCTCATCTTCCGCAAAGGGCGCGCCCATCGTCAGGTTGTACTTGAGGCTGCCATAGAACAGCACTGGGTCCTGAGGCACATAACCTATCGAGCGCCGCAGATCGGCCGGGTCGATCTGCTTGATATCAATACCGTCTATCAAGACCGCGCCTTCTGAGGGCGCGTACAGGCCCAACACGAGTTTTTCCAGCGTGCTCTTGCCCGAGCCAATGCGGCCGATCACGCCCACGCGTTCGCCTGGCTGAATCTTGATGTTGACCTCGCTCAGTGCCGCCTGCTTGCTGCCCGGGTAGCTGAAAGAGACATTGCGGAATTCGATGCCGCCTTCCAGCCTGGGGCGGGGCACAAAGCTTCTCTGCGCCGGGCGTTCGACCGGCATCTTCATATAGCTGTCGATGGACCCCAGGGAACTGCGTGCGTTCTGATATTGCATCATCAGGCCGGCAACCTGGCCCAGAGGCGCCAGGCAGCGGCCTGCAATCATGGACGAGGCAATGATGCCACCAAGAGAGAGTTCCGCCTGCTGGATGAGGAAGGTACCAATGACAATGACTGACACGGTGACCAGTTGCGTGCACATCTGCACGAAGGAAACCGTCACTGATGAAATCAGTTTGATCTTCGCACCGATGGTGGCCAAAAATTCCGTGGACGCTTCCCACTTGCGTTGGGCAATGCTTTGCGCATTAAGCGTCTTGATGGTTTCCAGGCCCGACAATGATTCCACCAGGCCGGCATTGCGCTGGGCGCTCGCCTGGAAGGATTCCTGAACCAGGCGCGCCATCCGCGCTTGCGCCAGGAAGGACACAATCAGCACCAGAATAATGGCTACCACCGGGGGGATCAGCATCAGGGGCGAAATCCACGCCATGACGCCCAGAAACAAAAACACGAAAGGCAGATCGACAAGCGTGGTCAGGCTGGCCGAGGCGATGAAATCGCGTACTGACTCGAACGACCGTAGATTGGCCGCGAACGAACCGACCGACTCGGGCCGGCTGTCCATACGCAGGTCGAGCACCCGTTCCATGATTCTTGCCGACAGCCGTGTATCCACGCGTTTACTGGCCTGATCAACCACATACGACCGTATGCTGGTCAGTATCATGTTGAAGACCAGTACCAAGGCAATGCCGAGCGTCATGGCCCAAAGGGTTTCTATGGCATTGTTCGGCACGACGCGGTCGTACACGTTCATGGTGTAAAGCGGCATGACCAGCGCAAAAATGTTGATCAGTACCGCTGCCACCAAGGCATCGCGATACAGACGCCAGTTATCGAAAACAGCCCCCCAGAACCAGTTGCCGCGACGTTCCTTCCGTTTCTCGCGGACACGGCCCTCGAACCGGAACAGCGGCGTGATGAAATAGGCCAGACCAGAATACTGCTGCTGCAGTTCCTTGGCCCCGACCTCAACCGGGCTGCCGGTTTCAGGATACTGAACGAGAAA
>JBAYOJ010000140.1:0-6882 GCA_041678385.1 Burkholderiaceae bacterium
CTCCGGCCATTCTGGCCGACCTGATCTCCAAGGCAATGGTTGGTACCTTTCTCGGTATTCTCCTTGCTTACGGCTTCGTCGCTCCCATGGCATCGGCGCTTGAACGTCGCTCGATCTCATCCGTGAAAGTCCTGGAATGCATCAAGGTCACGCTGCTGGCCAGCATGAACGGCTACCCTCCGCAGCTTGCGGTTGAATTCGGCCGCAAGGTGCTTTATTCCCACCTGAGGCCATCCTTCATGGAACTCGAAGACCACGTCAAACAGGTGCGCGCCGGGGCGCGACGCGGCTGATCTGACATGAGCAAGGCAGAACCGCGCATCGTCGTCCGTCGCAAGAAGCTGCATCACGAAGCGCCCCATGGCGGCAGCTGGAAGATCGCCTATGCCGATTTCATGACGGCGATGATGGCTTTCTTTCTTGTCATGTGGCTGCTTTCGCTGATTCCTGTGCATGAACTCGCGTTGGTTGCCGAATATTTCCGCAAGCCGCTGGTAGAAGCCATACGCTCACAGAACGAGAACCGGCCCGTCGGCACCGACAACATCATCCCCGGGGGGGCCCCCAGCATCATTCCAAATTTCCAGTTGGCTCCGCGCAACCCTTTCGATAGTGGCGATATCCAGGATATCGAACGACTCGAAAACCTCAAGCAGGAACTCGACCAGCTTATCGAGCATGACCCGGTCATGTCCGAATATCGGCCGCAGATGCTGCTTGATATGACGCCCGATGGCCTGCGTGTCCAGATCATCGACCGCGAGAATCGCCCCATGTTCGATACTGGCAGCGCGCATTTGCAAAGGCATATGCGGGTGATCTTGCGTCAGTTGGGGCCTTTGTTAAACAACATGTCCAATGCGATCAGCATTACCGGCCATACGGATGCACGCCGCTACGCCGCGGGCGAGCGCGAATATTCCAATTGGGAACTCTCTGCTGATCGGGCAAATGCGGCTCGGCGCGAACTGGTAGCAGGCGGCATGGATGAAACAAAAGTCCGGCGTGTGCTGGGTTTGTCATCGACGGTCAATCTGGTTGCAGACCCTTATGCCGATGCGAACCGCAGGATCAGCGTACTGGTATTGAATCGTCGGGCGGAGCGACGTATGGACGAACAGGAAGCGACCTATGCCACTCAGCTTGAACTGAACGAGGTATTGGGGAGCGACGCAGCGCAGAAGCTGGGGGTTGAACACGGGGTGCCGCAAGACAGTCGGCCATTGCCTGGCGGTTCTCTCATTCCGGGCTGGCCTGCCCCGGGCTCGGGCATCCCTGGCATGCCGGGTGGTGCCCAGCCTGGCTCAGATACACAGGCGTGGCCATCACCGTCCGGGTACCCGGGGCAGGGTATGGTCCCAGGGTTTGATGACCCGCTGCTGCCCCGCCCGGATACCGACCTCGTTGAAACCGTCATCCCTCCACTGATGACGGGCGGCAGTTCTACCGACGAGGCCGAAAAAACTAGTAACATTAGGTAGTAATGTCGTTATATGTTCGCCGGCGTCCGCTGGCGAACCGAATGCACGAGTGACACTGAAAGTGTGAAAGGAATCGATCATGAGCGCAGGCGTCGACCTGAGTCAGTTTTTCGATACATTCTTTGATGAAGCCGATGAACTGCTCACCGATATGGAGCAGTTGCTTCTCAATCTGGATGTAGACGATCCCGATATCGATCAGCTTAATGGCATCTTCAGGGCGGCACATTCCATCAAGGGGGGGGCTGGCACCTTTGGCTGCTTCGAAATGCTGGCCGACACCACGCATCTGCTCGAGAACCTTCTCGACTATATTCGCCGCAACGAGATGGTGCTTCGCAAAGACATGATAGATATCTTTCTTCACACTAAAGACGTGCTGACCGATCAAGTCGCAGCCTATCGCAATCAACAAGAGCCCAGCCGCGAAGCCTACGAACGCATTTGTGCCCAGTTGCGCGAACTGGCGGCGGAACGTCACGGCGGCGTTGCGAGTCAGCCGGCGTCTGCGGCCCCGGCAGCCGTGCCTGCGTCTCCAGCTCCTCAGCCTGCTGCCTCGCCGGCCACTGTGGCTGCATCGGTGGCTGAACTGCCCTTGAAGGTTCAGATCGTTCGTATCAACGAAAAAGATATTCAGGCGCTGGCCGATGAAATGGCCTTGATGGGCGAAGTCCTGCACAAGGAACAAGGCACCGATACGCTCACGCTTTGGCTCAAAACTTCAACACCGGCTGATGACATCGCGGCGGTGTGCTGTTTCATTGTCAACGAAGATCAAGTATCGGTTATTGCTGAAGCCCTCCCCACTATAGGTGCAGCAGACAGTGCTGTGGCTGCCGCAGCACCAGCCTCATCTGAAGGCGCCGGGGCTCAGGGCGATACACCCGTGCCTGCCTCTGATTCGGCCGTTACCTCTTCGACCACTGAAACCGCAGCCGAGACATCCTCGCCTCAGGCTGCCACGCCGCCGCCGCCACCCAAGCCCAAGCCCAAGCCGGCGGCGTCTTCGGCCGGGAATGCCGCCGGTGGCGGCAGCAGCACCATCCGGGTTGGCGTCGAAAAAGTAGACCAGATCATCAATCTGGTTGGTGAGCTTGTCATCACGCAGGCTATGCTGGTGCAAACGGCGTCCACGCTTGACCCTGTGGTGCATGATCGCCTGCTCAATGGCATTGAGCAGCTTGATCGCAATGCACGCGATCTGCAGGAAGCGGTCATGTCCATCCGCATGGTTCCCATGGATTACGTCTTCAGCCGTTTTCCAAGAGTCGTACGCGAAGCCGCAGCCCGAATGGGCAAGCGCATCACTTTGGTCACGCAGGGTGCGGCCACCGAACTCGACAAGAGCCTGATCGAACGTATCATTGATCCGCTCACCCATCTGGTTCGCAACAGCATCGACCACGGCGTTGAAACGCCCGAGCGGCGTCAGGAAGTTGGCAAGAATCCAGAAGGCGTCATTACGATGACGGCTCAGCATCATGGTGGGCAAATCGTCATCGAAGTGCGTGACGATGGTGCGGGTCTGAACCGTGACAGAATTCTCAAGAAGGCAATGCAGCAGGGCTTTCCGGTCAATGAAAGCACGCCCGACGAAGAAATCTGGCCGCTCATCTTTGCGCCTGGCTTTTCCACTGCCGAAAAGGTCACCGAGATCTCGGGTCGTGGTGTCGGCATGGATGTGGTGCGGCGTAACATTCAGGGCATGGGTGGCCACATCCAGATTTTCTCCAAGGCAGGCGAAGGCTCCACCATTCGTATCGTCCTGCCATTGACGCTGGCCATACTTGACGGCATGTCGGTGCGGGTTGGCGAAGAAACCTTCATCCTGCCTCTGAGCAACGTTACCGAATCCCTGCAACCCACGACCGAGCAAATCCGCGCCATCTCCGAATCCGAACGCGTGCTGCAGGTGCGTGGGGATTACCTGCCTCTCGTGGCCCTGCACGAGATTTTCGATGTGCAGGAAGCAGAAAAAGAACTGACCCGTGCCATTGCTGTCATCCTGCAAGTGCAGGATGTCCGCTTTGCACTCATGGTCGATCATCTCATTGGTCAACATCAGGTGGTAGTCAAAAACCTTGAAGCCAACTACCGGAAGATTCCGGGGGTGTCGGCCGCAACCATCCTGGGTGATGGCAGTGTGGCTCTCATCGTAGATGTCTTCGCACTGATGCAGACCTCGCAGAACCAGCGCTTGGCAACCGTATAGACCCATCCCGGAGAACTTCATGTCCGATCATGCTGATATCCATCAATCCGCATCGTCCGAAACCACTGGCCAGGAATACCTGGTCTTCACGCTGGCCGCCCAGGAATACGGCATCGATATTCTGAAGGTGCAGGAAATCCGCGGCTATGACGCCCAGACCGTGACCCGCATCGCCAATGTTCCTTCCTTCGTGAAGGGGGTGACCAATCTGCGCGGCGTCATCGTGCCCATCGTCGATATGCGGATCAAGTTCAATCTGGATAACGTCGAGTACGACCATCAGACAGTGGTCGTCATCCTCAATCTGAAGTCGCGAGTTGTCGGCATCGTGGTGGATGGCGTGTCCGATGTGCTCATGCTGCAGAAGTCGCAGATCAGCGCGGCTCCACAATTCGGCACTGCTTTTGCAACCGAATATTTGACCGGCATCGGGACAGTTGGCGAACGCATGCTCATCCTGGTAGATATTGAAAAACTCATGACGAGCGAGGAAATGGCTCTGGTAGAGGCGGCAGCCGTGGCCTGAGCTGCGTCAGCAATCCTTAAACCACCCAGCGGGTGGTATGGGTCGTTGCTAATCACGCTTACGTATGGCAGGGCTGAAAATTTATGCGCAAGACATCGCTGGCATCCAATATGAAGATCCGTACGAGCCTCATCCTCGTATTGATCTTCTATCTTTTCATGTTACTTGCAGGTGCGGCACTGGGTGTGCTGTCCCTGCGCGCCAGCAATGGTGCGCTGGATTCGGTTGTTCAGAATCAGCGTGAGGGTGCCGCGCTGGCCCAGACTATCGATGCCTACCGCAACGTGCAAATCACCCTGGAACGTGCTGCAGGCCTCGCCGCACATCGCGGTTCCAGTGAAATCGCAGGGTTGCTGACAGAAGGGCGCCAGCATTTCGAAGCGTCACAAGCATCATTCGCCCGCTTCCTGCAAGGGGCCCGCGGCACCTTCGAAAGTCCCGAATTCGCCACACGTCTGGGCGAGAACTTCGACAGGCTCATGAACCAGGGCGTGCGGCCTATGTTCGATATGCTGGCTGCGGGGGATGTGGCGGCCTTCGAACGGGCCCGCGCCGGCGACGTACGTGGTTTGGAACGCGGCTTGTTCGATTCACTTGGGGCCTTGCGACAGTCGCAGCAAGCAAGCATTGACAGCACGCATCAACGCGAACTCGCGCAATACGATCTCGTGGTGAAGCTGGTTGCATTGGGCATCATTGCCTGCTTCGTTATAGCACTGGTCACATATGCATTCCTCAACCGCATGGTGCTGCGCCCCCTCAGGCAGGCCGGGGCTCACTTTGATCGCATCGCAGGCGGCGATCTCACCCAACGCATACAAGTGGAATCCAGCAACGAAATTGGCGTGTTGTACGAAGCCATGCGCCGCATGCAAGAAAGCTTGATCAGCATCGTCGGTACTGTGCGGCAAGGGGTCGAGGAAATCAACGTGGGGGCCCGGGAAATCTATCTGGGCAATACAGACCTCAGCGGCCGCACCGAGCAACAGGCCGCTGCGCTCCAGGAAACCGCTGCCAGCATGGAACAGCTTTCCGGCACCGTGCAACAGAACACTGGTCATGCCACACAGGCCGATCTCTTGGTCAAAGGCGCGGCGGACGTCGCTCAGCGCGGGGGCGTTGCCGTCACGACCGTGGTTGACACCATGAGCGAAATCTCCGAAAGCTCTCAAAAAATGGTCGAGATCGTTGGTGTAATTGACGGTATTGCATTCCAGACCAACATTCTGGCGCTCAATGCTGCGGTTGAAGCCGCCAGGGCCGGAGAGCAGGGCAAGGGTTTCGCAGTGGTGGCCGGTGAAGTCCGCTCTTTGGCGCAGCGTAGCGCACAGGCGGCTCGCGAAATCAAGCAGCTGATCGACGAATCCCAGGAAAAAGTAGCGGCAGGTGCCAGCCAAGCAGGTAACGCCGGCGAAATCATGAGCGAAGTGGTGCGTTCCGTCGAAACCGTCACCACCATCATGGCAGACATCGTCACCGCATCGCAGGAACAATCCGAAGGCATACGCCAGGTTAATCTGGCGGTGGTCGAAATGGACGGCGTGACGCAACAGAACGCAGCCCTGGTGCAGGAAGCCGCTGCCGCAGCAGGCTCGCTCCAGGATCAGGCCGAGCGTCTGACCGATGCCGTGGCAGTCTTCAAAGTGCATCATGCCGAAGTCATCGATATGACGACTGCACAGGCATTGGGGGGCGACGAGCTCGCAGGCGGGCAGCGTTCAGGTCAGGCTTTGCCGGCGCGGGACAACATGGCGGGGGCTGCGCTGACGCGTTCCTGAAGCCATGCAATCTTTCCAGAGTAATCGTTCCATCTTCGCCCTGCCGGAACAAGCTCAGCTCGCGCCAGGCGATTTTGAACAAGCAGCAAGTTTGCTCAAGAGCCGTGCAGGTATTGTGTTGGGCGAGCACAAGCACGAAATGGCTGGGCGCACCCTGGCTCTGCGTGCCCATGTGGTGGGGTGCCGAACGGTGCGTGAATATCTCGATGATCTCGCGCGCAACAGCGTTTCGCCCGAATGGGAAATGTTCATCAATGCCTTCACCATCAACCATACGGCATTCTTTCGCGAACAACACCATTTCGAGATACTGGCGCGCTTCGCACGTACTCGAAGCAAGCCAATTTCAGTATGGTGTTGTGCCGCGTCGACGGGTGAAGAGCCCTACACCATTGCCATGACATTGCGGGAAGCCTGCGCTCAACCCGATGTGGGCGTTTCCATTTGGGCTACAGACATCGACACAGAGGCTATTCGGCGAGCCAGGGAAGGCGTGTACCCGCTCGAACGGGTCAAGCCGGTTTCGGAAGACTATCTGCGCAAATACTTTCAGCGGGGTATTGGCCGTCGCAGTGGCATGGTGCGCGTGAAGGACAACCTGCGCAATCTGATCGAGTTCGGCGTTTTCAATCTGCTGCAGAACGATTGGCCGTCGCCCCTCAGTTTCGACGTTATCTTCTGTCGTAACACCATGATTTATTTCGACAAGCCAACGCAGACGAAGATACTGGAACGCTTCGCGCCGACGCTGAAGGCCGGCGGGCTGCTGTTCGCGGGGCATTCCGAGAACTTCACCTATCTTACGGACGCCTTCCGTCTGCAGGGCCAGACTGTATATGTAAAGAAGTGAGGAAGCATGCTTCAATTCAGCAAAAACTGTGATGA
>JBAYOJ010000141.1:0-6835 GCA_041678385.1 Burkholderiaceae bacterium
ATGGAAATGTAGAAGACGCCATATCGCTAGCCATCAGTGAACCGTCAGCACGAAAAAGGTTAATAAAGCCATGATCCCGATGATCATTGCAAAGGCGTAGTGATAGATGTAGCCGGACTGCAGGTGACGGCTGACTGCCGCAACCCACCCTACTACACGGGCACTGCCGTTGACGACCAGGCCATCGATCAGGCCGCGGTCACCGCCCTTCCAGAACCCATGGCCCAGGCAGCGCGCGCCCTTTGCCAGGACTTGTTCGTTGAACCAGTCGGCGTAGTACTTGTTCTCGAGGATGCGGTTGATGCCCGAGAAAGCGCGGTAGATCTTGCCCGGCAGGACCGGATTCACCACATAGCAGTACCAGGCCACCACCAGACCGGCGACCATCAGCCAGAATGGCACTGTCACGAAACCGTGCAGGGCATAGGCCATCCAGCCGTGCCAATGGCTAGCCAGGGTTGCCATCGCGGGGTGATCGGGCAGCACAGCAATGACGCGGTCGAAGAAATCACCGAACAGGATGGGGCCGGCGAAGAACATGCCAGCCAGCACCGAAGGTACCGCCAGCACGACCAACGGCAGGGTAACCACCCAGGGCGATTCATGTGGGTCACCATCATGCGCGTGATCGTCGTGACCGTGGTCTGCCGGATGCGGCGGATTGCGGAAACGTTCCGGGCCGTGAAAGACCAGGAAATACACGCGGAAGGAATACAGCGAGGTGACGAATACGCCGATCAAGGTGGCGTAGTAAGCAAAGCTTGCGCCCCATACATTGGCTGCGCCAGCGGCCTCGATGATCTGTTCCTTGGAATAGAAGCCCGAGAAGAACGGTGTACCTACCAGTGCCAGCGTGCCGATCAGGAAGGTGATCCACGTGATGGGCATGTACTTGCGCAAGCCGCCCATGTTGCGGATGTCCTGATCGTGGTGCATGCCGATGATGACCGATCCCGCGCCCAGGAACAACAGGGCCTTGAAGAAGGCGTGGGTCATCAAGTGGAAGATGGCTGCCGAGTATGCAGACGCACCCAGCGCTACCGTCATGTAGCCCAACTGCGAGAGCGTGGAATACGCAACGACCCGCTTGATGTCGTTCTGGATGATGCCCAGGATGCCCAGGAACAGCGCACCGATGGCACCAATCACGATGATGAACGACAGCGCGGTGGAAGACAGTTCGAACACCGGCGAAAAGCGCGCCACCATGAAGATACCCGCGGTCACCATGGTTGCTGCGTGAATCAGCGCGGAAATAGGCGTAGGGCCTTCCATGGAATCAGGCAACCAGGTATGTAGCGGCACCTGCGCCGATTTACCCATGGCACCTATAAATAAACAGATGCAGGCCACCGTGAGCAATTTCCAGTCGGTACCGGGGAACGGCATGACGGCCAGTTCCTGGCTACGTGCGAAAACCTCGCCGTAATGCATGCTGCCCGTATAAGCGAACAACAGGCCGATTCCAAGGATGAAGCCGAAATCCCCCACCCGGTTGATGAGGAAGGCCTTCATGTTGGCGAACACAGCGGTGGATCGCGTGTACCAGAAGCCGATCAGCAGGTAGGACACCAGGCCGACCGCTTCCCAGCCAAAGAACAGCTGAACCATGTTGTTCGCCATGACCAGCATCAGCATGGAAAAGGTGAACAACGAAATGTACGAGAAGAAACGCTGGTAGCCAGGGTCGTCGGCCATGTAGCCGATGGTGTAGATGTGCACCATCAGCGACACCCCGGTCACCACGACCATCATCAGGGCCGAAAGATTATCGATCAGGAAGCCCAGTTGCAAGGGTGTGGTACCGACAACGGTCCAGGTATAGAGCACGCCGTCATAGGTATGCCCGTTGACCGTCTGGAACAGCGTGATGACGGAACCAACAAACGACAGCGCGACCAGCGCGATAGTGATCACATGCGAGCCCCGGCGCGACACGAAACGCCCCAGGAAGCCAGTGCCGAAAAGACCGGCCAGTAAGGCGCCCGCCAGGGGTGCCAACGCGATCAGCAGGTAGAAACTTGGTGAATTCATAGTTTGCGCGACCCCATCAACCCTTGAGCTGGTCCAGTTCTTCGACGTTGATCGTATTCAGGTTGCGGAACAGCAGCACCAGAATCGCCAGACCAATGGCCGCTTCGGCAGCAGCCACGGTCAGTACAAAGAACACGAAGACCTGGCCGGCGGTATCGCCGAACCACGTGGAAAACGCCACGAAATTGATATTGGCGGCCAGGAGCATGAGCTCGATGGACATCAACAGAATGATCAGATTGCGGCGGTTGAGAAAGAAACCGAAGATACCGATGGTGAACAGAATCGCGCCAAGTATCAGGTAATGAGCGAGAGTCAATGTCATTTTGCTTCCCCTTGGGCGCTGCTGCCTGCGGCACCGGAATCCTTGGGCACCTGGATATTGGCCATGCGCACGCGGTCTTTAGCACGTACCCGGACCTGCTCGCTGGAGTGCGTACGCTTGACGTCGGTGCGCTTGCGCAAGGTAAGCGCAATGGCCGCAATCATGCCCACGAGCAGGATCACGCCGCCAACCTGTACTGCAAAAACGTAGTCGGTATACATGGCCTGGCCCAGCGCCAGAGTGTTGTTGTAGTCGTCGCCCATGGACATCTGGGGGCCGGCCGCGTGCCAGGTGGTACCCAGGACGAAAGCCATTTCCAGCACCATGATCAGGGCGATCACAATACCCAGGGGCAGATAGGCCTTGAAGCCCGCCCGCAGGTCTTCCATGCGTACGTCAAGCATCATGACGACAAACAGGAACATGACCAGCACGGCGCCCACATAGACGATGACCAGCAGCAGCGAAAGAAACTCTGCGCCGAGCAGCATCCACAACATGGACGCAGTGAAGAAGGTGAGAATAAGGTGCAACACCGCTGTGACGGGGCTGCGTGCAGTGACGACTCTCGCCGCCGCTACGATAAGCACGACGGCAAGCACATAAAACAGGACAGTGACGAAATTCATGAGTTTCAGGTCCCCGCGTCAACGATAAGGGGCATCCGCCGCGCGACGCGCAGCGATTTCGGACTCATAGCGGTCGCCGACGGCCAGCAACATGTCCTTGGTGAAGTAAAGGTCGCCCCGCTTTTCGCCATGGTATTCATGGATGTGGGTTTCCACGATTGAATCCACGGGACAGCTTTCCTCACAAAACCCGCAGAAGATGCACTTGATGAGATCGATGTCGTAACGCGTGGTGCGGCGCGTGCCGTCATCGCGTTCGGCCGATTCAATAGTGATGGCCAGCGCCGGACAGACCGCTTCGCACAGTTTGCAGGCAATGCAGCGTTCTTCCCCATTGGGATAACGGCGCAGCGCATGCAGACCGCGGAACCGGGGCGATGCGGGCGTCTTCTCGTAGGGATAACGCAGGGTTACCTTGCGCTTGAAGAAATATTTCCCTGTCAGGCGCATGCCCTTGAGCATTTCGGTCAGCATGAGACTGCCGAAGAAATCCTTGATAGCTTCCATAATTGGCTCCCGATTCCTTTATTGCCAGATGTTCCAGGGCGTCTGCATCCAGATCGCCAGCACCACCAGCCAGACACCGGTGAGGGGAATGAACACCTTCCATCCCAGGCGCATGATCTGGTCATAGCGATAACGAGGGAAGGTGGCACGGAACCATATGAACATCGATACAACGCAGAAGGTTTTGATACCCAGCCACAGCCAGCCTGGAACCCAGGTCAGCGGTGCAATATCAATAGGTGGCGCCCAGCCGCCAAGAAACATGATGGAGGCCATGGCCGACAACAGGATCATGTTGGCGTATTCGCCGAGGAAGAAGAGCGCGAAACCCATGCCGGAATATTCCACCATGTGGCCGGCCACGATCTCGGATTCGCCTTCCACCACGTCGAAGGGGTGCCTTGCGGTTTCCGCCACGATACAGATCACATAGATGACGAATAGCGGTAGCAAGGGCAGCCAGTTCCAGGACATGAAGTTGATGCCGCGTTCAGCGAACCACCCCGTGTTCTGGCCGACCACAATACCCGACAGGTTAAGCGTACCCGACACCAGCAGCACGGCAACCAGCACGAAGCCGATGGCCAGTTCGTAGGACAGCATCTGCGCAGCGGCACGCAAAGCGCCCAGGAACGCATAGCGGGAGTTGGACGCCCAGCCCGCAATGATGATGCCGTAGACACCAATAGAGGTAATGGCCATGATGAAGAGCAGGCCGGCGTTCACGTCCGCCAATACGACTTCAGGGCCGAAGGGTATGACTGCCCATGCCGCCAGAGCAGGCATCAGCGTAACCACAGGGCCAAGAATATAAAGTACGCGATTGGCTTCAGAAGGCGTGATGACTTCTTTGGTGAGCAGCTTGAAGACGTCGGCAAAGGGTTGCAACAGGCCACGATAGCCCACACGGTTCGGCCCTTTGCGCACGTGCATGAAGCCGATCATCTTGCGTTCCCAGTACGTGAGATAGGCCACGCAAAGAATGACAGGCAAGGCAATGATCAGGATCTTGATGATGGTCCAAACCACATACCATACGGTTTCGCCCAACAGGCCCGTGCCAAAAGAATGAAGAGGATTCAGCCATTCCATGTCACGCACGCTCCACGTTCAGTTGACCCTCGGCGGCACCGAGCGCCAGCGTTTCAGAGAACGCCGTAGCGATGCGCACGCATCCTGGAGCGACGGTATTGTCGAGCTGTGCGGGCAGAGACACCTGGCCCTGCGGCGAGCTGATGCGCACCGCATCGCCCGATTCCAGACCCAGCCCCTTCAGGGTGGCAGCGGCCATGCGCGCATGCGGCGCCTGCGAGGCTGCGGTTTCCTGCAATGGCTGCGAGCGCCGCACGATGGCGTCGCTGCGGTAGATGGGGACGTCGGTCACGCGCTCCAACCCCTGGGCAGTGGCGGCCACCACCCCGGGGGCTGCCTTGATTTCATTGCTAAGACGGCTCTCGATGCCCCCGGCAATGACTGCGTCGCGCACGGTTTCTGAGCTTTCGTCATCAAAACCCTGGAGCTCGAAGAAATTGCCCAGCACCCGCAACACCTTCCATGCGGGACGCGTATCGCCCAGCGGGGCCGCTGCGGCCTTGAACGACTGCGCGCGGCCTTCGGCGTTAATGAAAGTGCCCGAGGTTTCTGTGAAGGGTGAAACAGGCAGCATGACATCAGCCCAGTCTTCGGCGGCTGACCGATAAGATGTCAGGGCCACGGCGAAGCCGCTGTCCTTGAGCGCCTGAAGAGCCTGTGCGCCATCGTTGGCGTCCATGGAAGGTTCTGCTTGCAATACAAGGTAAGCCTTGAGTGGGTTGGCCAGCATCTGCGCCGCCGTACGCCCGCCGTTGCGAGGCGTGGCGTCGGCCAGATAGCCACCCACCGTATTGCCGCCTTCGACCAAAAAGCCCAGACGTGCACCAGCCGAGCGCGCCACCTCGGCCGCGTTGGCCGCAATGAGGCTGGCCTGTTTCGATGCAGCTGCCATATTACCTACCAGCACCGCACCACGCTGGCCCGAGGCCAGGCTGGCCGCGATGTTGCGGGCGGCTTCTGACACCTGGATACCTGCAAAGGCGGCCGGAGCAGCCTGCCCGCCGGCTTCGGCCAACGCCACAGCGACTTCTGCCAGTGCATTGGGAATGGCGCTGGGTGCAACCGTGAGGCGACCCGCAACGGGGAACAGCGGATCGTCGGCTGCGGAATCAATGAAAAAGATTTCGGTACCACGCTTGGCCGCCTGACGCAGACGCTGCGCCATGAGCGGGTGGTCCTTGCGCAGGAAGGAACCAACGACCAGCACACGGTCGACCTCGTTGAGGTCGGCCACAGGCATGCCCAACCAGGGCACCCCGGCCAGCGCCTGGTCGAAGGAGTCGTCTGCCTGGCGCAAGCGGAAATCGACGTTTTCGCTGCCCAGCGCCCGGGTCAGGCGGGCCAGCAGCGCGAGTTCTTCGGTGGTGGCAAGCGGGCTGCCCAGGGCGCCGATCTGTTCGGCACCGAATTCTTCGCGAATCATGTTGATGGTCTGGACTACGACCTGCAACGCATCGCTCCAGGACGCTTCCCGCCATTCACCGTCATCGCCACGCAGCATGGGATGCAGCAAGCGGTCTTCGGTGTACAGCCCGTCATAGGAAAAACGGTCGCGGTCGCTGATCCAGCATTCGTTGACGTCTTCGTTTTCGAAAGGCACCACCCGCTTCACGCGATCAAGCTTGACCTGCGCGATGAGGTTGGCGCCCAGGCTGTCGTGGGGGCTGACGGTACGGCGACGAGCGAGTTCCCAGGGACGTGCGCTCATTTTGTATGGCTTGGAAAGCAACGCGCCCACCGGACAGAGATCAATGACGTTGCCCGAGAGCTCGGACTCGACCGACTTGCCCAGGAACGTAGTGATCTCGGCGAACTCGCCCCGGTTGACCATGCCGATTTCCATGATGCCGCCGATCTCTTCACCGAAGCGTACGCAGCGGGTGCAGTGAATGCAGCGCTGCATGCCGTCAGTGGAAATCAGCGGCCCCATGCTCTTGCCCACCACCACGCGCTTGGCTTCCTGATAGCGGGAAGCGGACTTGCCATAGCCCACGGCCAAGTCCTGGAGCTGGCATTCGCCGCCCTGGTCGCATACGGGGCAATCCAGGGGGTGATTGATAAGCAAGAATTCCATGACCGAGTTCTGAGCGGCCACAGCCTTTTCAGAGCGCGTGTGCACAACCATGCCGTTGGTGACGGGCGTTGCACAGGCCGGCAGGGCCTTGGGTGCCTTTTCCACATCAACCAGGCACATGCGGCAGTTGGCTGCTATGGAAAGCTTCTTGTGATAGCAGAAGTGCGGAACATA
>JBAYOJ010000142.1:0-6765 GCA_041678385.1 Burkholderiaceae bacterium
CTGAAATACAATGCCTGCAGACATAGTCCTTTGGACCTCGGTTCGAACGGATGATTTTAGGCTGGGTCGACCAGCGTTTAGTTTAAGCGAAACCATTACCATGCTCGATAACCTGACTCAACGATTGTCACGTGTCGTCAAGACGATGCGCGGGGAAGCCCGCCTGACCGAGTCCAATACCCAGGAAATGCTGCGTGAAGTCCGCATGGCGCTGCTGGAAGCGGACGTGGCCCTGCCTGTAGTGCGCGAATTCGTCGCACGCGTGAAAGAACGCGCGCTGGGGCAGGAAGTCGTCGGCAGCCTGAATCCGGGTCAGGCACTGGTTGGCGTTGTGCACAAAGAGCTTACCGCGCTCATGGGCGGCGATCTTGGCGCCGAGGCCAGCGAACTCTCGTTGGCTGCCCAGCCGCCGGCAGTTATTCTGATGGCCGGTCTGCAGGGCTCCGGCAAAACCACCACCACCGGCAAACTGTCCAAGTGGCTGGCGGAAGGCAACCATGTTCAGGGCGAGCGCAAGACAGGGAAAAAGAAGGTGCTGGTCGTCAGTGCCGACGTCTATCGCCCGGCCGCCATCGATCAGTTGAAATCCGTGGCGGCGCAGGTGAAGGTGGACTTTCTGCCTTCCGACCCTTCGCAGCGCCCGGCCGACATTGCTCGGGGTGCGCTGGATCACGCCCGTCGGCATTTCTACGATGTGCTCATTGTCGATACCGCCGGCCGCCTCGGCATAGACGAAGCGATGATGCAGGAAATCCGCAGCCTGCACGACATCCTGGACCCCGTCGAAACCCTGTTCGTCGTCGACGCCATGCAGGGTCAGGATGCGGTCAATGTCGCCCGTGCCTTTGCCGATGCGCTACCGCTGACTGGTGTGGTCATGACCAAGCTCGATGGCGATGCACGGGGCGGCGCGGCCCTGTCGGTGCGCCACGTTACCGGCAAGCCGCTGAAGTTCGTGGGTGTGTCCGAAAAAATGGACGGCCTGGAACCCTTCCACCCTGAACGCATGGCGCAGCGCGTGCTGGGCATGGGCGATATTGTTTCGCTGGTCGAGCAGGCGCAGCGCAATATTGACATTGCCGAAGCCGAAAAATTCGCCAAAAAGATCAAGTCTGGCGATAAATTCGACCTGAACGATTTCCGCGATCAGCTTCAGCAGGTCAAGAAGATGGGTGACATGGGGTCTTTGCTGCAGAAACTGCCCGCGCAGTTTGCGGCGGCGGCCGAACAGCTGCAAGGTGGCCAGGCAGAAAAACAGCTGCGGCGCACTGAAGGCATACTCAATTCCATGACGCCACTGGAACGTTCCAAGCCCGAATTGCTCAAGGCTTCACGCAAGCGCCGCATTGCCGCTGGGGCTGGCGTACCGGTTCAGGAAGTCAACCGCCTGCTCAACCAGTACGGCCAGATGTCCGGCATGATGAAGCAGATGAAAAAGGGCGGCATGGCTAAGATGATGCGCGCCATGGGGGGGATGAAGGGGTTCGGCAGGGGCGGTTTTCGTTGATCAGTGCAACGCAGGAGTATTCTTGTGCCTGACGAACCAGGGCGGCTTTCAAGCCGCCCTTCTTCATACCAGTGATATTCAGTCCAGGGGCGGAATACGCAGTACCTGGCCAGGGTAGATCTTGTCGGGGTGGGTCAGCATCGGGCGGTTGGCTTCGAAGATGCCTTCATATTTGGCGCCCTTGCCCTTGCCATAGTGGGTTTCCGCGATCTTCCAAAGGGTGTCGCCCTTTACTACGGTATACATTACGGCGGCAGGTGCTTCCTGTGCTGCGGTCAGTTGGCTGTCGACCGAGGCCACGCCCAGGGTATTGCCCAGAGCCAGCGCGATTTTCTCGGCTTCTTCGGTCGAGGCGGCCTGGCCGCTTACTATGACCTTGTCGCCATCCACCTTGACATCCAGCCCCTCTGCGGACAACTGATGCTTTGCCAGTTCCTTCTTCAGATCATCGACCGTGGCTGCCTGCGCTTCAGACGCACCAAAGATTTTTTCGCCGACGCCTTTGATGAAATTGATGATGCTCATGTGTGGCTTCCCGTGTGTTGAGGAGAGAGAGTGTGTAACACAGATGAGGTGCCGAATTTGTGAAGAATTGCCAAGATGGCGTTTGCTTCAACCCCCGCCGACCGCAACAACGATTTCCAGCGCATCGCCGTCGGCCAGGGCGGTATTGGCATGCGCGCTGCGGGGCACGATTTCGCCATTGAGCTCAACAGCGATACGCTTGCCCTGGTAACCCAGTTGTTCAAGCAGGCCAAGGACAGTCAGGCCGGGGTTAATGAGGCGGTTTTCGCCATTCAGGGTGATGTTCATGCTTCCTTCCAAAAATAACAGGCTGGCAGGGGTATCAATCGCGGAAACGATCGGTGGCTGCCAGCAAATGAGCCAGTATGCCAGGTTCATCGAAGGCATGGCCGCCATCATCGACCAGATGAAACGCGGCCTCGGGCCAGGCCTGATGCAGTTCCCAGGCGGTGCGGGCGGGTGTGCAGGCATCATAGCGGCCCTGAACGATGACACCAGGGATATCGCGCAGGCGGTGTGCATTCCGTAAAAGTTGCCCTTCTTCCAGGAAACCGCCATTCATGAAATAGTGGTTTTCAATGCGCGCAAACGCGAGCGCTGAGGCATCGTCAGAATGTGACTGCTGATGCACGGGGTTCGGGCGCAGTGTGATGGTGTTGCTTTCCCATTGGGTCCAGGCATGGGCGGCTTCGAGCTGCACATTACGGTCGTCACTGGTGAGGCGGCGATGGTAGGCGGCGATCAGGTCGTCGCGCTCGTCTTCCGGAATGGGGGCCAGGTAGCGGTCCCAGTGGTCTGGAAACAGCCACGATGCGCCTTCCTGATAGAACCAGCGCAACTCGGCACGCCTTACCGTGAAGATGCCACGCAGAATCAGGGCGCTGACGCGTTCGGGATACGCCTGGGCATAGGCCAGGCCCAGGGTCGAACCCCAGGAGCCGCCGAAGACCAGTATTTGCTCGGCTTCGAGCACGTCGGTACGCAAGCGTTCGATGTCGGCGACAAGATGCCAGGTGGTATTGTTTTCCAGGGCATGCGGCGTTGAGCGGCCGCAACCGCGCTGATCAATAAGCAGCAGCTTGTAGTGATCCGGGTCGAACAGCCGCCGGTGTACTGGAGAACAGCCGCCCCCCGGCCCGCCATGCAGGAAAATGGCGGGTTTTCCTTGTGGGTTGCCGCAGAGTTCCCAATACACACGATGCCCATCGCCGGTGCTTAGATAGCCGTGGGAATAAGGGTGAATCTCAGGGTACACAGTCAGGCCTTGCGCTTAAAAATAAGATCCCATACGCCGTGGCCCAGTCGCAGGCCGCGGGTTTCGAATTTGGTTTGGGGCCGGAAGTCGGGCCGTGGTGCATAGCCCTGGCCGACGGTGTTTTCCAGGCTGGCTTCGCCGCTGAGGACATCCAGCATTTGTTCGGCGTAGTTTTCCCAATCGGTGGCCAGGTGGATGTAGCCGCCCGGCTTCAGGCGGCTGGACAGCAGCTTGACGAGCGGCGGCTGTATCAGGCGGCGCTTGTGGTGCCGCGCCTTGGGCCAGGGGTCGGGGAAATAAATATGCACACCGGCCAGGGAATCCGGTGGAATCATTTCGTTCAGGACTTCCACCGCATCGTGCTGGATGACACGCACATTCGTCAGCCCTGATGCGTCAATGCGTTTCAGCATGGCGCCCACCCCGGCGTTGAAGACCTCCACCCCCAGGAAATTGTCCTGCGGCCTTGCCAGGGCGATTTTTTCTGTCGTTTCCCCCATGCCAAAGCCGATTTCCAGAATGGTCGGTGCCTCGCGGCCGAATACCTGTGCGAAATCAAGCTGCCCGGGCTGGAAAGAGATGGCCCACAGCGGCATCAGACGGTCCAGCGCTTCGCGCTGACTGGGCGTGATGTGAGCACGCCGATGGACGAAGCTGCGTATGTGGGTGGTGCCAGAAGGCACGGTGGCCGTTGCCGGAGGCGTAGCTGCCGCCGGCGAGGATGGGAGTTCGTTCTTCATAAGGTGTAATTGTAGCGGGTCGAAGCTGAGCTATAATCGACTCCCCATGCGGGTGTAGTTCAATGGTAGAACGGCAGCTTCCCAAGCTGCATACGAGGGTTCGATTCCCTTCACCCGCTCCACTTCGACAAGCATCTATTCCTGCTTGCTCCAACCCTGGGCTCTACCCCATAAACGGGGGATACGCATTCGCTAGACACGGTTGATCACACCGTTCCAACCGGCTCTACCCCATAAACGGGGGATCGTCATTCGGAAAGACCAGCTGCAATGCCCGCCTGGCAGCCCATCTCTCGTGGAAGGTGTGTCCCGCTCGAGATGCCCGGACAGTATCGATACCTTCGTTAGCGTTTGGCATGCTGGTGCTGTGCCTTTTCCAATGCGGCGATTATTCGTTGGGCGTGATTCAAGCTCGCAGTGACATGGCGCGCAGCAGCGCGTCGATCTGCCCGAACGCATCCTGCTGCCACTGTTCGGGCGTGCGATTACCCAGCGCATGCGTGTCTTCGACGAAGCGCCTCACGCAGGTGGGTCCGTGCCCCTCGAAGGCGTCGAACTTGTCGGCGATGTGCCGGAAACCGCGCTCGCCGCTTGCGTGCCCCAGGAGAGGGAGACATTCCTGCGCCAGCGCCTCGATGCCATCAGGGTAGTTCCGCACGCAGTAGTATATGTCGTAGGCATCCTTCTGCTTGTAGCGGCCCGCCAGCGCATGGCCTTTCATTGCCAGCAGCGCAGGGATGGAGCACACTGCGATCTCCACTCGGTTGGTCCCTCCGTCCGGCATTGGCCCCGCCACCGCCACCAGTTGATAGAACCGCATCGCCAAGTCAGCGCCGTCGGCCCGTTGTACGGCAAAGTCGCTGAGTAGGGGAGGGGTGTTCTTGACGATCTCCGCGTCGCGCGGCATCAGGAAATCGACCACGATGTCGATCGCTTCCCCGCCATCTCGCACGGGAACCTGGCGAACCAGTTGGAAGCGCCGAAGCCCGTCGCGCTGCGCGTATCCATGGCCTTGGAGCGCACCGATCAAGGTTGCGTACTCGCCGTCGCCGAGTGCTTCTGCGTCTAGACCGACGTCCACATCAAGCGTGCCGACGTGGGGCATTTCCTCATTGACAAGCAGCAGCCAAGGTACCGCACCGCCGATGATGGCGAACTTGCCTTTGAAGCTGCCAAGTATCTGGCCAATCTCGATCAGCACGGATTTCACGGCCGCGGTCGTGCGGTCGTCATATTCGGCGGCCGATTGTGGTTCCTGGGGTGGTGTCATTTGGGCCATGAAAGCTTTTTCTTGCGCAGGTGGTCGGCGGCCTCGGCGCCGCGTTCGCCGGCAATGGAGAGATCTAGGTAGGTTTGAACCGGACTCGTGCAGACTGCGCCCGGCGCAGGTTCAATGGTGTCGGCGAACAATCCAGTGTCTTTCGGCACGATGATGACCACATTCTCGCCCTTCGCGGCAGGCGCGAGCTTCAGCGCTGCCTGAAGCTCGCGCAGACCATTCTCGTCGGCGAAGAAGTAGTGTGTGCCGGTGCGACCGTAGGGCGCAAGCCACTGCGCTGCCGAGAACGATGCGAACGCAGCATGTCTAGGACCGCCGTCAGCGCGCAACGCGCTACGGGCCGCGTCTTCGAACGTGCTGCCGTGCAGAGGTGTGTAGAACCGCAGACGTTCACCTAACGGTGCGGCGTAGCTGTCCCGCCATGCGTCCAGCAGTGCATCGGGTTCTGAGAGGAAGAGGCCATCGTCCGAGGCGCGTGCCCATTCCCGATTAATCAAGCCGGTGCGCACATTGCTGACATGCCCCAGGCTCACCCTGGAAATTTCCGATAACTCGGTGACGAGCCATGCACGGCTGGGCTCGCGCAGCATGACGCGCAGAACCTGAGCCGACTTTGGCCTAAACAGCGACTTGAGTTCGCGTTGTTCGGCCACCGGCTTGTCCGCCACCATGCGCTCGATGAACACGCCGCCAAAAGCGATCCGGGCGTTGCCCTCTAGGTCGAGATAGCTGACGTCCTTCTCTTCGCACAATCGCCTTACCGCGGGGGAGATGTAGGGAGCGATGAAGACGGGCGTCGCCTCGGGAGCCCGCTCCGCAATGTAGTTCCGTAGTTCCAGTAACGCGGATCGGGCGTACCGCGGTTGCCCGTTCGACTTGTACTCGCAGATGAGTAGGTACCGCCGGCCGTCCACGAACAGCCGAGCGATCAAGTCCGGCTCCCAATCGCCGGACGCGGCTTCGGTTTCGATGCTTTCGACCTGAAGGATCGGGATCCTTTCAAGTAACCGGCGCAGCGCCTCACCAGCTCGAGCTTCTGCCTCTTTCATTGGAGGATGATCTTTCAGCATCTGCTGAAAATACCATATTTTTTGAAATTCGTCGCTAGATTTTCACTTTTAATCCACATTTCAACATCTGCTGAAACCGTTCCATAGAATGAAGATGCCTGTGGACGAAAGGAGCAATGATCGGGATCCATGGGCCGAAAGCCGCATGGCGTCTGTTGGAGCAGCAGCTTGCCAGTGTGCGTTGAACTGGTACGAAATGCGGTACATCCTCGTTTTCCGAATGGAGGTAGTCCTTTATAAATCAATGGGTTGTATGCTAAGTTCGATTCCCTTCACCCGCTCCACTTCGACAAGCATCTATTCCAGCTTGCTCCAGCCCTGCTTGCTCGCCTTTACCAAGGCGTTCCATTCGTCGGGTGGGTTCCCGCGCCCGAGCATCTTCTCGAACA
>JBAYOJ010000143.1:0-6691 GCA_041678385.1 Burkholderiaceae bacterium
AACGCCTTCAAGGATCTCACGCTCAGCTGTGTGCCGCCAGACGTGTGCGAGCGGGTTTTCATGACCAGCGGCACGACCCGGGCCGATAGCCGGGGGCGTCATTACCACCCGCATCTGCAGGTATACGACCAATCCATGAAGCTGCATTTCGCAGCGCGTTTCATGCGCGAGGCAAAGCGGATGCGCATGGGCATACTTTTTCCCACCGAAGAAATGATGCCCAATTCGTCGCTGGCACACTACCTGGCACTGGCACGAGACGCTTTCGGGGCTGAAGGCAGCGAATATTTCGTGACCCCCGAAGGTATGGACATACACCGCCTTTGCGAAACCCTGGAACAGGTAGAGCATGAAGGTAAGCCTTACGCTTTGCTGGGGGCGAGCTACAGCTTTGTTCATCTTATGGATGAAATGCAGCAGCAGGGCCGGGTATTCGCCTTGCCGCCGGGCAGCCGTATTCTCGACACCGGGGGCTTCAAGGGTCAGTCCCGCGAACTGGCAATGGATGAGTTTTATCGTCAGCTTGGGGCAAGTTTCGGGGTACCGGCCAGTGCGTGCATCAATATGTATGGCATGACCGAACTCAGCACGCAGTTCTACGACGACGGCAATGCCACGCAGCCGTCGGTGAAATCCGGGCCTCACTGGATCCGGTCGCGTACGGTAGACCCGCTGACCGGCAACGATGTGCCGGCCGGCGAACGTGGCGTGCTGACCCACTGTGACCTGGCCAACTTCAATTCTGTCATCACCATCCTGACAGAAGACGTCGGTGTATCCGTCGACGGCGGATTTTTATTATTGGGGCGTGCTGAAGGGGCGCAGGCCAAGGGTTGTTCCATGGCCATGGATGCATTTCTGCAGGCGGCAGCCGGATGAGTCCTGTCCTGTCCCAAGCCGGCTCATGTGTGCAAGATCCCTGTCTGGCGGTGGCCGGGTATGTTCCAGGTATTGCAGCTCATGACATGAGCTGGGAAACACTGATGTTCGAAGCGCATGGGCAAAGGGCTGAAGTGCGTGTGCCGCGGTTGACGCCCACACAACTGGAAACCGTGGCGGCCACGGTCCGCGCTGCGGCGCAGGGGGTGCTGGCATCGATGCCGGTCATGGAGGTCGTCGGTATCATTGATCGTGTTGTGCTGCGGATGCTGGACACCAATCATCCAGATCGTCAGGAAATCGACCGCCTGCTGCCCATTATCAGTGGTTTCGATCCGGAAATGACCCGGCTGGGCATCAATGCCTCGCTAAAAGCCTTTCGTCGCCATCAGTCATTGCGCTTTCTTGTTGAAGACTTCGGCGACCCGGGCTTGCTGGATGGCTTCCGTCCTCGTGCCAAAGGCGGCTGGACGCGCGCCTGCGGCCCGTCCTTGCTGGCGCATGTCTGGGCCGGCAACGTTCCCGGCCTGCCTCTATGGAGCCTGGTGTCCGGCATGCTGGTGAAGGCCGGCAACATCGGCAAGGTGTCCAGTGATGAGCCGCTGTTTGCTAGCTGGTTCGCACGGGTGCTGGCCGAAATCGAACCCAGGCTGGCGGACGCGCTGGCCATCGTATGGTGGCCGGGGGGTGAAACAGCGCTTGAACAGGTATTCTGCAGGCAGGCGGACGTGCTTAAAGTCTATGGTGGCGAGGCGGCGCTGGCTGCCTGGCAGCGCCAGCTGCCTGCCGGCAAGCGTATGCTGGCCCATGGGCATAAATTCAGTGCTGGCCTGGTTTCGGCGGCTGCCCTGGATACGCGCCAGGCCAGGTTGACTGCGCGGCAGGCCGCCATGGATATGGTGCGCTGGGACCAGCAAGGCTGTTATTCCCCGCAAGTGTTTTATGTTGAACGAGGCGCCCAGGTTTCCCCACAGGAATTCGCCTGTCATGTCGCCGGCGAAATGACAGCGCTGCAGCACAGCTTTCCCCGCCGTGCCCTTAGCTTGGAAGAGACGAGGGCGGTGGCGGGATGGCGCCAGGGCCTTGGGTTGCAACAATTACGTGGCGGGCAGATCGAGCTGCTGGGGCCTGCGGACGCGCCCTGGTCGCTGGCGTATATCGATACGCCGGAAGGGGCACGGCCAGGCGCCCTGAATCGCACAGCCTGCATTGTGGCTGTGGATACGCTGGACGAGGCCGTACGGTGGCTGGGCAGCCAACAGGCCTTTTTACAGACCGTCGGGCTGGCGGCCGGCCCTGAAGAATTGTTTCGGCTGGCGTCCTTGCTTGCCCAGGCCGGTGCTACGCGTATCTGCGCCCTGGGTTCCATGACCACGCCCGATGCAGGCTGGCACCATGACGGCCGCTTCAGCCTGCTTGACCTGGTCCGTATGGTCGACATAGAAACATCGGCAGAGCAGGCCGCAGAGGCACTGGCCTCGTACCGGGATTGAGTTCCAGCAAGCCATGGGTGAACATTTCTTGAGCATGCGGCAGGTCGGTTTCGCTTATCCGGGGGCGCCCGTCGTTGTCAGTGGGGTCGACTGGCAGATGCCGGCGGGCACCATCCATTGTCTGCTGGGGCGCAGCGGCTGTGGCAAATCCACCTTGCTGAAGCTGGCGGCGGGGCTGCTGCTGCCCGACACCGGCAGCGTGATGCTGGAAGGCATGCCGCTGCGTGGCCCGGGGCCGCTTACAGGTTTTGTTTTCCAGGCACCCACTCTGCTTGAATGGCTGAACGTGATTGACAACGTGCTGCTGCCTGTGTCCCTGCAGCGCAAGCCCGATGCCGCTGATAGGGCACACGCCCATAGTCTGCTCAAGGAACTGGGGCTGGACGGCATGCAGGCCAGATATCCGCAGCGGCTTTCCGGCGGCCAGCAAAGTCGTGTGGCCATCGCCCGCGCACTCTTGACGCGTCCTCGCCTGTTGCTGATGGATGAACCGTTTGCTGCGCTGGATGCCTTGACTCGTGAAGAATTGCAGGTCAGCCTGCTGGAGGTCTGCCGTCAGCATGAAAGCTCGGTACTGTTTGTCACGCATGACATTGCAGAAGCCGTTTATCTTGCCGATAGGGTGGCCGTCATGGATAAGGGCCGCCTTATTTTTGAACAGGACATCGTCCTGAGCAGGCCAAGACCGCCCGATGTGCGACATGGTGAGCAGTTCAATGCCATCTGCGCCCGTCTGCGTCAGGTGATGGCTGCGAATGACGGGGTGTCACTCCTGCGGCAGGGGCAATCATGAGTGTTCGCTTCTGGCGCTCTCCAGGCATCTGGTCCTTGCTGTTGCTGTTCGCCCTGGTTATTGCCTGGGAATGGGCTGTGGCTGCCTTCGCATGGTCCCAACTTGTGTTGCCGGCGCCTTCGGTGGTGGCGGTTTCATTATGGAAGGGGCTGGCATCGGGCTATTTCTGGCCGCATATTGTTCAAACCTCTATTGAAGTTGTGGCGGGCTTGGCCTTGGGCGGTCTGTTCGGGTTCGCCTGCGGGCTGATGCTGGGCGAATCCGCATTCGGCAGGCGCGTGTTCATGCCTTATGTCGTAGCGAGCCAGGTGGTGCCCAAGCTGGCGCTTGCGCCGCTGCTTACGGTATGGCTGGGTTTCGGCACACTGCCAATGGTGGTCATTACGGCGCTAGTGTGTTTCTTTCCCTTGCTGGAAAGCACGATGACAGGTATTGCACAGGCGCATCCCTCACGGCTTGAGTTGTTCCGCATGCTCGGCGCCACGCGCTGGCAGACCTTATGGCGTCTGAAAGTGCCTACGGGTCTGCCGGCCATTCTGGCAGGGTTGCGCATGGCGGTTGTGTTGGCGTTGGTCGGTGCCGTGGTAGGGGAGTTCATCGGTAGCAGCCAGGGGCTGGGCGCGCTCATCATTGCCGCTCAGGGTTCCATGGACACTCCCCTGATGTTTGCCGTGCTGATACTCATCACTCTTCTGGGTTGGCTTTTCTACCTGGCGGTGCTTTGGCTGCAGAAAAAGCTGTTGCATCCCTACATCATCACCCAAGGAAGTAAAGAATCATGAAATTTCTACAGCAAGCCTTTGGGCGACGCGTGTGGGCGCTGAGTGTGCTCGCCACGGCGTTTGTTATGCAAACAGGGTGGGCCCAGGCGTCTCAAGTCGAAAAAATAGCGCTGGCCGGTTGGAGTAAACCCATCACTGAGATCATCAATCTGCTGGCTGAACCGGACAAGGGTTTTTTCCGTGAACAAGGCCTGGCGCTGAACTATCTTCCTGGTACCGGGGGTGGCGACGCCTTGCGCAATCTTCTCAGTGGTCAGGCTGATGTGGCCTTCACCGACCCAGGCTCCTTTTTCGCCGCACTGGATAAAGGGGCTGAGTTGCGTGCCATTTATGACATCTACCCGCAGAATGTGTTCAATGTGGCTACTCTGGCTTCCAGCGGTATCGCCGAACCTGCCGATCTGAAGGGCAAACGCATTGGGGTGTACAGCCTGTCGAGCGGTACGCGGCAGAATCTGCAGATTCTGCTTCAGCAGGAAGGGCTGAGCGAAGATGACGTGACCGTCGTTGTGACAGGCCTGCTCAATTTCGCCCCCCTGATACAGGGTCAGGTTGATGCGACCGCCGCTACCGACACGGGCCTTGCCCTTGCCAAACGGCGGGGGCTGGGGGACGTACGTGTAATGGAAGTCGGCGATTATCTGAACTATTCCAGCGATCTTTTTGTGGTGCGCGAGTCGTATTACCAGCAAAATAAGGATAAACTGCGTCGCTTTCTGGCCGCCTATCGGGATAGTGTGAAATGGATGATCAACGACCCCGAAGGCGCCGCTCAATTGGCTGTCCGGCACGCCATTGATGGTCAGGATGTTGGGCTGAACAAGGAAATCATCGTGTTGCGCAATCGTAGCAGCGTCTCTGACCTGACAGAGAAACAGGGCTTGGGCACGCTCAACGTGGAAACACTGCAGGCCGCCGCCGACGCTTATCTGAAGCTGGGCTTGATCAGCAAGCGCATCAACATATCCGACGTCGTGGCCGTTGACCTGCTGCCGGGCAACGAATAGGCAGGGGGCGGGCTGAACATGGATTTCAAGAACCAAGTCGTGCTTGTAACGGGCGCCAGCCGAGGCATAGGGGCCGCCATTGCTTTGGCTTTCGCCCGCGAGGGCGCATTCGTGGTGGTCAATTACCTGCGCAATGAGGCCGCCGCCGGCCGCGTGGTGGAAGACTGCATCGCTGCGGGCGGCGATGCCTGGGCGATCCAGGCTGACGTCACAGATTCAGAGGCGGTTGGCACTCTGGTTGAGCGGGTCATCCTCGAAACCGGCCGTATCGATATCGTGGTCAACAACGCCCTGCGCGCATACCCATTCAACCCGGATAGCAGGCGCCGCTTTCAGGAACTTGACTGGGGTGCCTACCAGGGGCAGTTTGAAGCCGCAATTCAGGGCGTCTGCAATGTCTGCAAGGCTGTGCTGCCGCATATGCGGCAACGTGCCCAAGGCAGCATCATCAATATCAGCAGCGACCTGGCCGAACACCCCGTAGTGCCGTATCACGATTATGCAACCGCAAAGGCGGCTTTGGTGGGCTTCAGCCGTAATCTGGCCGCCGAGCTGGGGGCTGCGGGCATACGCGTCAACTGTGTTGCGCCCGGGCTGGTCTGGCCCACGGACGCCAGCCGGGACACCCGCGCGTCCGTGCGCGAACAATTAGCGCAGCAAACTCCCTTGCGCCGGGTTGCCACGCCAGAAGACGTGGCCGGGCCGGTGATGTTCCTGGCCTCTGACTGGAGCCGTTTCATGACGGGGCAGGTGCTGTATGTAGATGGCGGCCTGGTGATGCGCTAATGCATTAATGTTTGGAACTTCACGTTTTTCTTCATCATGACTTTCGACATACTGGAAATCGAATCCCTGGACCTTGAGGCCCGCGGCATTGCCCATCGCGACGGCAAGGTGATTTTTGTCGAGGGCGCGCTGCCCGGCGAAACTGTCGAAGCGGTTACCGTCCGGCGCAAGCCATCCTACGAAAAAGCCCGCACCCAGCGTGTTATCAGGGCGTCTTCACAGCGGGTAAATCCGGCCTGCCCTCATTTCGGGGTGTGCGGTGGGTGTGCGGCGCAGCATCTTGAGCCGCAGGCCCAGGTAGCCATCAAGCAGCGCGTACTGGAAGATGCCTTCGATCACATCGGCCAGCTCAATCCGGCCCGGATTCTTTCGCCCATGCATGGCCCGGCTTTCGGCTATCGCCATCGTGCTCGTTTGTCGGTGCGGCTGGTGCGGCGCAAGGGTGGGGTGCTGGTAGGTTTCCGCGAGCGGCACGGCAGTTACGTGGCAGACATGACCGAATGCCGCGTCATGCCCAGGCATGTTTCCGACCTGCTGGTGCCACTACGTCGGATGGTAGAGTCATTGTCTATACCTGACCGGATCCCACAGATCGAAGTGGCAGTTGGCGACCGTTGCACGGCGCTGGTCCTGCGCCACATGGAACCCCTCAATGATAGCGATATCGGTGTTCTGCGCGCCTTTGCCGCGCGCTGGAAGGTGTCGTGGTGGCTGCAGCCCAAAGGCCCGGATTCCGTGCATCTGCTGGACCCCGCCGATGAAGGCCTGCTGGCTTACACTTTGCCTGAATTTGGCTTGCGCATGCAGTACCGCCCCACCGATTTCACCCAGGTCAATCCCTACATCAACCGCAGTCTGGTATCCCGGGCCTTGTCGCTGCTGGACGTGCAGGCCGGCGACCGTGTGGCGGATCTTTTCTGCGGCCTTGGGAATTTCACGCTGCCACTGGCC
>JBAYOJ010000144.1:0-6665 GCA_041678385.1 Burkholderiaceae bacterium
CAACAAAGACTGTCGCAGTGCGTCGGTCGGCGGCAGTTCACCGATGAGCACCAGACGCGATTGGCGGCACTCGTCAGGCCACTGCTCCAGGTGGGACGGCGGGTGCAGCAGGTGCTGAACGCCGTGCACCACAGTAGGCACCGCCACCCCTTTAAGGTTCAGGATGCCCTTCACACGCAAAATACGATGGCCGTAACGGTGCAGCAGCATGCTCAGCCATACGCCGAAGGCGGTCCAGTCCAGAGGCTCATCAAAAGTCAAAGTCGCTGTGTCGATGTCACCGTGCAAACGACCCAGCTTGCGCCCTTGAGTGAATAATGAAAGGGCTGCCCCCGAAGTTGGAAATGAAAGAGCGCCCTTCCCGCCGGCATCGCCCGCTGACGGAAACCACTGTGCCACTTCATGGGTACGCCCGTCGCTGCCCACGTCGCATGCCATCAGCACTTCGGCTTCGGACGCATCGTTGCGGGATTCCACGACCCTGCAATGTGCATTGACCTGAGCCAGCGCCGCCCGCAGATCGCCGAGCACGGGCGCTGTGACCAGATCCACCTTGGTAATGACGATGCGATCAGCCACGGCCGCCTGTTTACGGGCTTCAGGCCTTTGCTGTAATTGCGCAGCGCCATGAATTGCGTCCACGGTAGCCACGACTGTCCCGACCCGATAATGATGACGCAGCGTTGGATCGCTGATCACCGTGTTGATGACCGGCACCGGATCGGCAAGCCCGGTGGTCTCGATGACGACCCGTTCGAATGGTGGAATTTCGCCTCGGTCGCGACGCTCGTTGAGTGCCAGCAGCGCAGACGCCATATCAGTACGCACCCCGCAGCAAATGCACCCGCTGCGCAGGACAACGGTTTCCTGATCGACTTGTTCCAGCAATTCGTGGTCGAGAGCCACTTCCCCCAGCTCATTGACCAAGACCGCACAGCGGGAAAAGGCCTCGCTATTCAACAGACGCCTCAGCAAAGTGGTCTTGCCGCTGCCGAGGAACCCGGTCAGCACATTGACCGTGCACCGGCCATCATGCTCTATGGCTGCCATGGCACCGCCAAGCGCTCATGCACGGCAGACGCCAGCGGATCCGGCGCCTGCCCACTCATGCGTTCCACAGCCAGCCAGAGCTGCGACAAGTCGTCGACCAATTCCACTTTTCCCGTGAACGTACTGATTTGATATTTACTGGACTGCCAATCTGTCACCGAACAACCGTAGGCCGCCAACACCTTGTTGAGGTAGTGCACGCGCCGCTGGCGGTCACGACGGCGCGCCCGCGCCTGCTCGTCCGGGTCGGAACCAGGCAGCAGATCAGACCAATGGGTTTCACTTCCCAGGATCCCGCACAACCCACACATGACCTTGATACCTCAGCACAGCAGACGCACAATCATTCCCCTGCCCACGGGAACCGCCTGTCGTAGTCATCGGCCATCTCGTCCATCGTCACGAAACGCACCCCTTCATGGCTGCTGATGTATTCGAACAAGCGTTCCAGCATCAGCAACACCTGAGGTCGGCCTGACACGTCGGGATGGATGGTAATCGGGAACACCGCATAGTCGTATTCACGATAGACCCAGTCGAACTGGTCACGCCACATTTCTTCGATATGCCTGGGGTTGACGAAACCATGGCTGTTGGCCGACTTCTTGATGAACATCATCGGCGGCAAGTCATCCAGATACCAGTTGGCAGGGATCTCGATCAGTGAGGTTTCCTTACCCCGAACCAGCGGCTTCATCCAATGCGAGGCTTCCTTGGAAAAATCGATTTTCGTCCAGGAGTCCCCCACCCGCACCCGATAGGGCTGAAAATCATGGTGCATCAGGCTATGGTCGTACTTGATGCCTTTCTTGAGCAGCAATTCATTAGTGATATTGCTGAATTCCCACCACGGCGCCACATAGCCTGTAGGCGACTTACCGCTGATTTCAGCGATCAGCTCTATGCTGCGATCCATGACATCTTCTTCCTGCCGGGCCGTCATGGCGATGGGGTTCTCATGTGAATAGCCATGCATGCCAATTTCGTGCCCGGCAGCAACGACTTCCTGAATCTGGCCTGGAAAGGTTTCGATCGAGTGACCCGGCACGAACCAGCTGGTCTTGATCCCAAAGCGCTCAAAAAGCTTGAGCAGGCGGGGCGTGCCCACTTCACCAGCAAACAGGCCACGGGAAATGTCGTCGGGCGAATCTTCGCCCCCGTATGAACCCAACCACCCCGCTACAGCATCAACATCAACCCCGAAGCCACACAGAATTTCCTTTGCCATGCCTGTCTCCTTCTGGTTCGTCTGGACAGTTCAGTATACTTGCGCAAAGCATGCCAGACCTATGACAGCCTTCATATTTCAGCTTGAACGAATCGCGACGCCGATCGGCCAGATGCTCGTGGTCACTGACGACCAGGGACGGCTGCGTGCCATAGATTGGGCCGACTACGAAACCCGCATGCTGCAGCTCATGCGCCAGCAATACAAGGGGGTGTCCGTCACCCTGCTGGAAACACAACAGGAATCCGCCGCCACCGCCCCGATGCGCGCCTACTTCGACGGCAACATTGCCGCCATTGAAGGTTTGGAAGTCGTTACCGGGGGTACGGATTTTCAGCGTCAAGTCTGGGCGGAACTATGCACGATTCCCCACGGCCAGACCATCAGCTATGGCGAACTTGCCGTTCGCATTGGGCGCCCCAAAGCCGTCCGTGCCGTGGGCCTGGCAAATGGCTCCAACCCCATCAGCGTGGTGATACCGTGCCATCGGGTGATAGGTGGCAGCGGCGTATTGACCGGTTACGGTGGCGGCCTGCACCGCAAGCAATGGCTGCTTGAGCACGAACACGCGCTACCCTTGCAACGTGCCTTGACCCATACGGGGCAGCTGCCTGGATTTTGATATCGTTATTGATGTTGATGCACGAGGCGTTCAGGAAGCAAGCCTCAGGACGACGCGCTGACAGGCACCACTGTGGTGTCGAGCACCCTTTCGCTGGTCTGCAGATTGTTGTCGCTGGCAAAGCCACATACGAACTTCCATGCCAAGGGTTCGAGCTCGCGCAAACGCTTGTCCACCACAACGCATCGAACGCCCCCCATATTCACGGGTACCACGTAAGGCGAATAGCTCAAAGGGGCGCCAAAAGAGCCTTCCGGCCGGAATTGGGACATGACCCCCGCCAAACGCTCTGCCCAATCGCTGGGGCGAAAACGCTGACCCTTATGGGTAAGACCATGAATAATGAACTGTTCCACCTGTTGTGTCATGAAAAACCCTGGCCCTGATCAGGCCGACTTATGTAGTCACACCCCTTCCACCGCCCCCGCCTGATTGTAGCCGATTCAAGTAAAACAGGCCTCGCCGCAGCCAGCCGCAAGATAGTCGGGCCGCGTTCTGCCAGCCGTATGGAATCGCCCGCCACCTTTGCCGCACAGCCCGCGAAAAGGTAAGATTGGCGTTTTAGACCAAGGCTGAACATGTCAGACGCTACGACTCAGAACGCGATGCAAAACGGGCCGCTTCGGCATTTCCTGCAGTTTCGTGATTTTTCACGAGCCGAGATCGAATACGTCCTGGGGCGCGCCCAGCTCATCAAAGACAAATTCAAGCGCTATCAGCCACATCACACCCTGCACGACCGCACACTAGCCATGGTCTTTGAAAAGGCCAGCACCCGCACCCGGGTATCATTTGAAGCCGGCATGTATCAATTGGGCGGGTCGGTCATTCACCTAACCACCAACGATTCGCAACTGGGCCGTTCCGAACCCATCGAAGACACCGCCCGCGTTGTGTCGCGTATGGTCGATCTGGTCATGATCCGAACCTTCGAACAGACACGCATCGAACGCTTTGCCGCGCATTCGCGTGTCCCCATCATCAATGGCCTGACCAACGAATATCACCCCTGCCAGATCTTGGCAGACATCTTCACCTATATCGAATTGCGTGGTGCCATCCAGGGCAAGACCATCGCCTGGATCGGCGATGCCAATAACATGGCCTATACCTGGCTGCAGGCTGCTGAATTATTGGGCTTCACCTTGCATGTATCGGCACCGAAAGGCTATCAGCTCGACAGCAAACTCACCGGGCAAGTGGCATCCAGCGTGCTCCGCGAGTTTGATGATCCCATGCAGGCCACGCGCGGCGCCCATCTGGTAACCACCGACGTCTGGACCAGCATGGGTTTCGAAGACGAAAACGAAGAACGCCGCCGCGCCTTTGCCGACTGGCGTGTAGATGCCGAAATGATGGCCGTAGCAGACCCCAACGCACTGTTCATGCATTGCCTGCCGGCCCATCGTGGCGAAGAAGTCACCAGCGACGTCATCGACGGCCCGCAAAGCGTCGTATGGGATGAAGCCGAAAACCGGCTTCATGTGCAGAAGGCGTTGATGGAGTTTCTGCTTCTGGGCCAGTTGCCCGCCCAATGACGGTCGCAGCCGGCCAAAAAACGGCCGGCCTGATCCCTGTTTATTGCTTGTCCGTGCCCTTGATCTGAGGCAGCGCAGTGCCTTCTCCAGGGGTTAGCAAACCAGCTTTCGAGTACGTGAAAAGCTTTTCTCGCGTATCTACAATGTCGAGATTTCTCATGGTCAGCTGACCAATGCGATCGCGTGGCGAGAAGGTGGATTCGCCCTTTTCCATGGTAAGGCGTTCAGGCTTGTAGGTAAGGTTGGCCGAACGGGTGTCCAGCAAGGAATAATCATTGCCCCGGCGCAGTTCCAGGACGACTTCCCCGGTGATTGCACGGGCCACCCAGCGTTGCGCTGTCTCGCGCAGCATGATGGCCTGCGGATCGAACCAGCGGCCCTGATACAGCAAACGCCCCAACCTGAGCCCGTTGACGCGGTATTGCTCTATCGTATCTTCGTTGTGAATACCTGTGACCAGGCGTTCGTACGCGATATGCAGCAACGCCATGCCCGGTGCTTCGTAGATGCCGCGGCTCTTGGCTTCGATGATGCGGTTTTCAATCTGATCGCTCATGCCCAGGCCATGACGCCCGCCAATGCGGTTGGCTTCCAGCATGAGTTCCACTGGGTCGGAATACTCGACGCCATTCAGCGCGACAGGCTGGCCTTCTTCAAAGCGTACCGTGACTTCTTCAGCGTCTACTTTGACGTCATCGCGCCAGAAAGCCACCCCCATGATGGGGCTGACAATGCGAATCCCGGAATCCAGATATTCGAGATCCTTGGCTTCGTGTGTCGCGCCCAGCATGTTGGAATCGGTGGAATAGGCTTTTTCCGCCGACATTTTGTAATCGAAACCGTGCTCTTGCAGGTATTCCGACATTTCAGCCCGACCACCCAGCTCGTTGATGAAGGTCTGATCCAGCCAGGGCTTGTAAATGCGCAGTTCAGGATTGGTGAGCAACCCGTAGCGGTAAAAACGCTCAATATCATTCCCTTTGAAAGTGCTACCGTCGCCCCAGATATGGACGTCGTCTTCCTTCATGGCCGACACGAGCATGGTGCCGGTGACAGCGCGCCCCAAGGGTGTGGTGTTGAAGTAGGTCACCCCTGCCGTGCTTACATGGAATGCACCGGACTGCAGGGCTGCAACCCCTTCGGTGACCAATTGCGACCGGCAGTCGATCAGACGGGCGATCTTCGCACCGTATTCCAAGGCCTTGCGGGGAATCTCATCATAGTCGGGCTCGTCCGGCTGGCCAAGATTGGCGGTATAAGCATACGGAATCGAACCCTTGTTCTTCATCCAGAGCAATGCAGCGCTGGTATCGAGTCCACCGGAAAAGGCAATGCCGACCTTCTGGCCGACAGGTACATCTTCAAGTATGGTTGTCATTGTGGAGCAGGCCTTGGGATAAACGACGAATAACACGCCATTATATCGCTGCCCCGCGACGGCAAGCACACAGGCTGCCCTCAGCGTTTGCCCGCGCGTTCCGGTTTACCTAGCGGTCGCCAACCCAGGGCTTGTCGGACAGTTCCTCGGGCGAGTCGGAATCGATGAGCTTGTAGCCATCGGCGACATAACCCGGCCCCTTCATCAGCGTGACCAGCACAGCGCCCGTGGTCACAACGAAAGCGGCATTGAACAAGGTGAAAAAGACGCCGATTGCCAGCATGTCGACCCGGCCGATGAAGGCTTCGACCGCCAGGTCACCCCCCTTCCATTCCATCAGCCTGACCATCACAGATGGCAAGCCGCAAAGAAAAATAATGGTAAGAAACGCGTAGGGCATGGCGCGCAGGATCTTGCGCTCCAGACCGGGTGAAGACTTGCCGCGGCTGGTGTAGCCCGGCAATTTCGAGAATAAAGGTAGCATTACAGTTCTCCAGAGCCTGATTCTACCGCTAGGCGGCATTTATCGTGCCATTGACGTGGACAGCGACAGGGGTACATGGACCTGGCGAAGCCATTGGGACGAATGGTGTACTGAAATCTTGTCACGCTTGCCAAGCCGAAGAGGATTTCTCATTTCAATAGTTGAAATATGTAATAAAGCATGTACCATCAAATGTTTTATTACGACGGTTTGACTGCGTCTTTAAGGATGCTCTGAATAATTCGAACGGTAAGTCTGCGCCCCGGGTCGGGATGGGAAGCAAGGCGCAAAGCGCAGTGATAGCCGTAGCTATCGCGAGCATTTGCAACGCAGCAGACCGCCCGATTCCGGGGATGCAGGCGGCG
>JBAYOJ010000145.1:0-6654 GCA_041678385.1 Burkholderiaceae bacterium
GCTTGGTGGGGCGGCCAGTGCGCCGCTGTGTCGAATCATCAGGAGCTTGAATGAGCACTAATCGGAATGGCGCCGAAAGCGCTGCGCCTCTCGTTCATCTGACCGAAGGGGTTGTCGCGCATATTGTCTTCAACAGACCGGACGCGCTGAATGCAATCAATATTGACATGGCTGTGGCTTTTCGTGATGCCATCGAGGCCGTGGCCGCTGACTCGTCTATTCGTGTGCTGGTCCTGCGGGGAGCAGGCAGGGCGTTCATGGCCGGGGGGGACGTTGCCCAGATGGCATCTGACCCGGCCGGTGTTGCAGACCAGATTATCAGCCCATTGCATGAAGGTCTGGCCCGGATGGCTGAGCTGCCTATTCCAGTATTGGCCAGCCTGCATGGGGCCGTAGCGGGTGCCGGCATGAGCATCGCGCTGGCGGCCGATCTGGCGGTGGCGGCCGATGACATTCGTTTTTCGATGGCTTACACGAAGATAGGCGCCAACCCCGATGCATCAGGCTCGTGGCATCTGGTCAGGGTAGTGGGTCTGCGTAAAGCCATGGAGCTCACCTTACTGTCTGACCCTGTCGACGCAGGTCAAGCTTTGTCGCTGGGCCTGGTGAACTGGGTGGTGCCGGCTGCTGAACTGGCCGATCGTACTCAGGAACTGGCTGGTCGCCTGGCGGGCGGGGCCGTCCAGGCCTATGGCCGCAGCAAGGCGCTGCTGCGCGCGGCAGCGCTGCACGATCTGCCCACCCAACTTGAAGCAGAACGGCAGGCTTTTTTGCAAGGTGCGAAAGGGGCAGAATTCAAGGAAGGCACTGATGCCTTTCTGCAGAAACGCCGCCCTGATTTTCCTGCTGCGGTTCGCAAGGGCTAGGGCCTGAATACGCTGACGTAGGCAGGGTAGAAGCTGGCGTATAGCACTGCGGCAACGGCGATATTGAGGGGGGTCATCAGTAACTGCAGCAGGGTGCCTGTAATTCCCAAGGCGGCCAGCATGGCGCCAACCAGTTGCACAACTATGAAGATTGCTGCCCAGCTCAGCCCGTAAAGCAGGAAGGCCCACTTGTTGCGCCAGCAGGCCACCATCGAGAAGAACAGCGCCTGGCCCATGGGTACGCCATGCCAGCCAATCAATGCCGGCGCGTGCCAGAACAGCATTGAGGTCAGCACGTAGAGCACTGAGAAAGTGATGAGCGGGGCCTGCATGGCTTGCAGCAAGGCCAGCTCGTCTATCTGCCCCTGGCCTTCTATGGCTGCAGTCAGGCTATTGAGAAAGGGCAGGGTGGCGATCAGCCCGGCCGCCATACAACATGCCAGATAGGCCAGGCCGAGCACCAACAGGCGTTTGCGGGTGGTCGCATCACGCAAGGGCTGGGACCACATCCCCAGCTGCATGGATTCCCCGGCACTGATGCGCTTGCATGCGGATAGCGTCATGAAGGTCAGGCTCGGGGTGGCAATGATGAGCGCCATCTGGCCGAACAGGGGCACCAGATAGCTGAAAGTGATGAGTACACCCAGAGTCATGCTCCAGAAGAACATGGCCATGGGCTGGCGGCGACAGATTCGATAACCTTCGAAGATCCAGAACCAACCGGCATTGACGGGAAGAATTGCAGCTTGCATGGTTTTCGATGTTCAGGGCAGTGCGGGCACTGCAATTTGCTTCCGCAGACGGAGAATGCGCTCGAAATGGCGTGGATCGTGAGGTTTGAGCGTTTGCGCTGGCCGGGGCAGGAAGAAATCGTACAGGCGGGAAATCCAGAATCGTAATGCGCCCGCTTGCAGCAATATTGGCCAGGCCTGCCTTTCTTCGGGAGTGAAGGGCCGCAGTGCCGCGTAGGCCTCCAGCCAGGCCTGCAAGCGCGCTTCAATGAAGGCGCCGGTTTCACGCTCTATACACCAGTCGTTCACGCTTACGGCCACATCGAACAGCCAGGTGTCGCAGCCGGCGAAATAGAAATCGATAAAGCCGCCCATCCGCGGTGTTTCGTAGGTGCCGTCAAACAGCACATTATCGCGGAACAGGTCGCAATGAGCTGGCCCTGCGGGCAACGCCGCGTAGGTGGGGGTGGCGGCGAAGGCCGTCTGTTCACTCAATGTCCCCAGCAGCATGTCTGCCTGGGTTTCATCAAGAAAGGCCAATAGCTGTGGCGCTGTTTGTTGCCACCAGGGTAGACCGCGCAAGTTGGGCTGCCTGATGGGAAAGTCGGCGGCAGCCAGATGCATGCGTGCCAGGGTCGCGCCGGCTAGCGCGCAATGTGCAGGGCCGGGGTCCGGTTCGTAGCCGCCACTAAGGCGTGTAACGATGGTGCAGGGCTTGCCATGCATTTGTGTCAGGCGCTGCCCGTTGTCCATAAGCTGCGGATGCGGCACAGGTACGCCGCGTTCAGCCAAGTGGGACATCAACTCGATATAGAAGGGGAGCTGTTCGGCAGTAAGTACCTCAAATATCGTCAGGACGAATTCACCGCGGGTGGTATTGAGGAAGTAATTGGTATTCTCGATACCTGCGGTAATGCCGCGCAGGGAAACCAGCTCGCCCAGTTCGTAGCGTTTCAGCAGTTCGCGGGCGTCGTCATTGCTGACGGGGGTAAATACAGCCATGGATGTGTGTTTTTCCTTCTATCGGGCGAGTGAAGCTGGTGCGCCCGAGCCCGTGAGGCCCGGCTGCTGGCTGATTTTCTTGCCAACATACGCGATTGCCGCTGAATTTTAGTCCACCTTGCCAGCCATGCGAAAATAGGTGGTTCGAAGCTGCCATCTGACCGGATTCATCAATTTTCATGAGCTCCACTTACAGCGAGGCCTGCGAGACGCAGGCTGCAAGCACAACCCTATCACAGACTGCACTGTACGACCGCCAGAGCTGGCAGCTCTGCGTTGCTCCCATGATCGATGTCACCGACCGCCATTGTCGATATTTTCATCGTCTGTTGGCGCCGCAGGCACGACTGTATACAGAAATGATTACCACCGGTGCCTTGCTGCACGGTGACGTCCCTCGCCATCTTGATTTCGATGTGGCCGAGCATCCGGTGGCTTTGCAGCTGGGGGGGAGCGACCCGGCCGATCTGGCAAGGTCTGCAAAGCTGGGTGAAAAATGGGGCTATGACGAGATCAATCTGAACTGCGGGTGCCCGTCGGAGCGTGTGCAGAAAGGGGCTTTCGGTGCCTGCTTGATGGCCGAGCCGGCGCTGGTTGCCGATTGCATCAAAGCCATGCAGGATACGGTCAGCGTACCGGTGACCGTCAAACATCGCTTGGGTCTGGACTATGACGAGTCCTACGGCTTCGTGCGCGATTTTGTGGGCAGTATCCACGATGCCGGCTGCCGGGTCTTCATGGTGCATGCTCGCAATGCTGTGCTGAAGGGGCTTAGCCCAAAAGATAACCGCGAAATTCCCCCATTGCGCTATGACGCTGCAGCCCGGCTTGTTGCCGATTTTCCGGACTCCGTGTTTGTGTTGAATGGGGGGCTGGCGCAGGCGGCCGAGTGCACGGATGCCTTGCAGACGTTTCATGGCGTGATGTTGGGAAGGGCTGCCTGGCACGACCCGGGGGTGCTATCGCGCTTGTCAGTGGGCCTGGGGCATGTCGAGTCGGCCCCTGAAGACAAAGAGATCCTGATGCAGATGATGGAATATGCTGCCCGCCAGACGGCGGCGGGCGTGCCCTTGCGCATGGTGATCAAGCCCATGCTGGGATGGCAGAGTGGCCGGGGCGGCGCCCGCCGGTGGCGCCGGATGTTGTCTGATCCGGCGCAGCTGGCCGGGAACGACCCTGAGCTGCTGGTGCGCGCCTGGGAAGTGTTCTCGGCCTGAGCTAAAGTCAAGCTTTGCGGCGGGTGCCAGCTTTCAGACCATGGCCTGCTGATCACCCGGCCAGTCGCGGATGTAGGCTTTGAGCATGGTGTTTTCGAAAGCCTGCGCAGCTACGATGGCCGCCGCCATATCGTAGAACGAGATCACGCCCAGCAGGGTCGGCCCGTCCATGACAGGGATGTAGCGGGCGTGTTTTTCGAGCATGAGCCGCTGGACTTCTTCAAAGCCGGTGTTGGGCGATACGCTTACCGGGGCGTCGTCCATGATGCTGCGGACGGTATAGTTACCGACGTTGCCATGGCTACGGTGTAGATAACGGATGATTTCCCGGAAGGTGAGCATGCCAACGAGCTGGCCATGTTCCATGATGACCAGTGAGCCGATGTCCTGTTCCGACATACAGTCGATGGCTTCCTGGATGGAGGTGTCGGGGGTGGCCGTGTAGAGCGTGTTGCCCTTGACACGAAGGATTTCGCTTACTTTCAACATGGTGATTCTCCCGGTGTTCCTGAAGGGGGATGCTCAGGGTATTGTGCACCAAGGCGCTGCATTGTGATAGAGGGCGGGATCCCTGAACAGGACGTCCAGATGTACAGGTTCGCCATTCAGGGACCGCGCGATGGCGTTGATGAGTTGTGGTTCGTCGTTCAGGCCCGGCTGACGGCTGTCGATCAGCCAGGCATCAATAAGGGGTTGTAGTTCGGCTCGGGCGGGGTCACAGGCCAGAACCCAGATTTCGCTGTCCTCGTCTTGCGTGTTGACCACATAGCCCAGGCGCTTGAGCATGTGCAACACGTTGTCCAGTTCATCCTGATGCAGACTGAGCCTTTCACACAGTTCGCCTACCTGGCGCCCCGGCGTGTGGGTGCGCCAAGTGTTCCAGAGTGCGTGCAGGACCCGTATACCGTCTACAAAAGACGCGCCAGTGTAGTGTTGCTGTGCCCAGCGTCGCTGGCGCAAGGCCGGCAGCAGGGCCGTGATGGTGGCGCCCAACAAGATCACCAGCCATGACAAATACACCCAGAGCAGGAAGATGGGTATGGTGGCAAAGGCCCCGTAAATGATGGTGTAGGACGGAAAACGGCTTAGATAATAGGCGATGCCTACCCGCAGGATTTCGAGAACCACTGCTGTACTAAAACCACCAATCAGGGCGTCCTTCCATTTTATGCTGCGATTTGGCACGGTGAAGAACATGGCTGAAAAACCACTGCCGGTGAGCAGCAAAGGCAGGAAGGCCAGAGAAATATTGGCCACCGCATTCATTTCACCGATCATGCCCAAGGACTCGCGCGCCAGCACTGACAGCGCCCAAAGGCTCGCGCCCACCAGGATAGGCCCCAGCGATAACAACGCCCAATACACCAGTATGCGCTGGCGCAGCGGGCGCCGGGTTTCGACCTGCCAAATGTCATTGAAGGCTTCGTCGATGGTACGAAACAGCATGACGGACGTGACGATGAGCACCAGGCTGCCAATTGCCGTGAGGCCGGAAGCCTTGGCGGCAAACTGATTGAGATAGCCCATCACGTTCTCGGCCACCACGGTTGGCATGACACTGCCGGCCAGGAAGGACTCGAGAGCAACACGAAACTCCGCAAACAGCGGGAAAGCCGTGAAAAGGGACAGTACGACCGCAAGCAGCGGTACAACACTGAGAACCGTGGTGTAAGTCAGGCTGGACGCCACTTGCGCCAGCTTCTTTTCTTGAGCGCGCTGCAGTGCATACTTCAGCACCTTCAGGGAGGTTGCGCGGCGCCGGCGCCAATCGCGTCTCGAGGTGCCCGCCGATGCCTGTCCGGAGACAGGGGATGGAATGGAGTCTTGCTTCTTTGGTTTCGTAAGCTGTCGCATAGCCTGCCAGCCGTGTGTCTTTCGGGTGATAATACCAGCATGACGACCCCCCTCAATCCTCTATGGCGCTGGCTTGCTGCCGGTTCTCTCATTTCTCTGATCGTTCTTTGTGTGGCATGGGAGCTCTGGCTGGCCCCCATCACGCCCGGTGGTTTCTGGCTGTCGCTCAAGGCCTTGCCCTTGCTGCTTCCGCTTAGGGGCGTATTGAAAGGCAATCTCTACACAATGCAATGGGCCTCCATGTTCATCCTGCTGTACTTCATGGAAGGTGTGATGCGCGCCTGGTCGGATCTCAATCCGGTTTCGGCTTGGCTGGCGGGCGTGGAAATTGCCCTTTCTCTATTGTTCTATGTTTCTGCCATCCTGTACTGCAGGCCCGCTAAACGCGCTGCTCGCAGGGCGCGCCAGACCTGAGGCCATAACGCCATGATTACGGACACACGTGCCGGTTCCGCCGTCACTTCACCGCTAGTAGACAGCCTGAGCCGTTTGCAGGTAACGAATTCCTATGCGGGCTTACCCCGTGAATTCCATACCCTGCTGTCGCCGCAGCCCTTGACTGATCCCCGTCTGCTGCATGCGAACGCCGAGCTCGGGGCCTTGCTCGGGCTGAGCGAAGCAGCATTGCAGGCGCCAGATTTTCTGCGCGTGGTTTCGGGTCAGGAACCTTTGCCGGGTGGCCAGACCCTGGCGGCGGTTTATAGCGGCCACCAGTTTGGCGTATGGGCGGGGCAACTGGGGGATGGGCGTGCCCATCTGTTGGGCGAAGTCATCACCCCTGAGGGCGGCCTGGAAATCCAGCTGAAAGGGTCCGGGCGCACACCCTATTCACGTATGGGTGACGGACGGGCAGTGCTGCGCTCTTCGGTGCGCGAGTATCTGGCCAGTGAAGCCATGGCAGGGTTGGGCATACCCACTACTCGCGCCCTTGCGCTGGTGGTTTCCGACGACCCTGTGTACCGTGAAACCATAGAAACCGCCGCC
>JBAYOJ010000146.1:0-6642 GCA_041678385.1 Burkholderiaceae bacterium
CCCGCCAGCTGTCCAGCATACGATCCGCCGCACACCGCCTGCTTGCCTGCACATGCCTGGCGTAAGCCAGCAAGGGCTGTTCAGCTGGCGACAGCCCCGCTGACGCCACCTCAAGCACCTCGTCGCACAGCCGGGCCACATCCATATCTGCCGGGCCGCTGCGCATGGCGCGGTCACGCAGACTGCGCAAGCGGCGCCAGCCGTACCGCGCCACGATGCGTTCCGCATCGCCCAGCCGCTGCTGCAAGCCCCATTGCAAAGCCACGGGGCTCATGAGCATGCTGCCCGCCACTGCGTCACCCGCTTCCTCAATCAGCGCGGCATCCGGAAACCCTGCGCCCGGGCAACGCCCCTCAATGTAGATATCCGCCCTATGCGCCTCGAACAAGGCTTCCAGCCCGTACCTGCGGCGCCAGGCCTGCATCAGCTCGGCCAGCGGCGGCAGGCTGTCCAAACGATAGCGCAGCCGCGCATCCATGAATTGCGCGATCTGCGAATGCTCAAAGTGTGCCGCATCGGGTTCAATCACTACGCTTTCACCGGTGTCGGTTCGGCGGCCACGCCAGCTGGTGGCATGCAAGAAAGCGGATAGGCTGGGATTGCCATCCAATAGCACGGTCGGGGCCGATTTATAGTCATGCCGCCGCCCCAGGGGCAGGCTGCGGCTGACGGTCCCTGGCCTGAACATCCAGCGGAAATAATCGCCCAGGTCTACAAACGGCCGCGGCGGCCAGCCTGCCAGCATGGCATCGCCCGGGAAGTGCGAACCATTGAATATGCGCGGCCATACCGTCAGCCGCGTTTCCTTCAGGCCTGTTTCCCGGCCTGATTCAAGCGGGCTATTGGCAAAGAGCGCGACATGCACTGCAGCAAGGCCTATCATGACATTCAGCGCGCGCACCGCATCGCCTGCCGTCACGCCTACATTGGCGCCGTTCTGCGCCTTGCCATCAATACCTTCCCAGTGATGCCAGCCCCTATGCCCGACGAGTTCCCGGTAGATGGGCCGCGCCACACATACCTGGCGGTACCACCCCTTATCGCGCGGGCAATCGGGGTGTTGCGACGCGTTCAACACACAGGCGTTGTCGGCTTCCAGGGCACCCAAGGTAAGCGCCAGGCTGCGCTGCGCCACATCCTGCAACGCCAGCAGGCCGCCCTCGCTGCGCCTGACCGGCCGGGTCGAGTTCTCAAGCAGGTTGTAGCCATTGTCCAGCCCATACTCGACATCGCCCGTCAACAAGGCCACACAGCGCCCGTCAAGCTCGACGGCCTGCGCACCCAGCCCAGTCGCGTGCAAACGACGTTGCACTGCGGGGAAATAGTGTTCTACGGCAAGGCTGCGCCCGGTCGCAGCGTGCGCCACGACCATTTCGAGTTCCAGCCCGGCGGCCGGATCAAAGGAAGAGAGAGTAGGCTGGGTTGTCCGACTCATTCCAATAAGGATAGCCGAGCCCGTCCAGAAACGCCTTGAATGCTTTCTTGTCGGTGGGCGGAACCTGTATGCCCACCAGCACGCGGCCGTAGTCGTCGCCCAGGTTTCGGTAATGGAAAAGACTGATATTCCATTCAGGGCTCATCGCACCCAGGAATTTCGTCAAAGCGCCAGGCCGTTCTGGGAACTCAAAACGGAACAGCATCTCGTGTTCGGATAATGGAGATTTCCCGCCCACCATGTAGCGCAGGTGAGTCTTGGCCATTTCATTGCCGGAAAGGTCCAGCGTGTCGAAACCTTTGCGGGTAAAACCCGTGGCCAGCTTTTCGATTTCGGCTTCAGAGCGGATCTGCAGGCCGACGAATACGTGCGCCTTCTCGGCATCCGAGATGCGGTAGTTGAATTCCGTGACATTGCGCCGGCCCACCGCTTCGCAAAGACGCATGAAGCTGCCCCGTTTTTCGGGAATGGTGAGCGCGAACACGGCCTCGCGCGCCTCGCCGACGTCAGCGCGTTCGGACACCAGCCGCAAACGGTCGAAATTCATGTTGGCGCCACTGGTGATGGCCACCAGCGTCTTGCCCTTGAGCTTGTGCTGGGCCGCATAACGCTTGGCCCCGGCCAGCGCCAGTGCGCCGGACGGTTCCAGCACGCTGCGGGTATCCTGGAAGACATCCTTGATGGCCGCACACACGGCATCGGTGTCCACCAGGACGAAGTCATCTACATATTTATTGACAAGACGGAAGGTTTCGGCGCCCACATACTTGACCGCCGTACCATCGGCAAACAGACCCACATCGTTCAACCTCAGCCGCCGGCCCGCCTTGACGCTGCGCGCCATGGCGCAGGAATCCTCGCTCTGCACCCCGATGACCTTGACACCCGGCCGCAGTTCCTTGACGTAGGCGGCCACGCCTGCAATCAGGCCACCACCACCGACGGGCACGAATATGGCTTCGATAGGGTCAGCGTGCTGCCGAAGGATTTCCATGGCAATGGTGCCCTGCCCGGCAATCACATCAGGGTCGTCAAAAGGATGCACAAAAGTCAGTTTTTCGCGCTTCTGCAGTTCAGTCGCATGGTCGAAGGCATCGGAATAACTGTCGCCCACCAGCACCACTTCGCCGCCCAGGCGACGGACCGCTTCGACTTTGACCTCGGGCGTGGTTTCCGGCATCACGATGACGGCGCGGCACCCCATGCGGCTGGCGCTCAGCGCCACCCCCTGGGCATGGTTGCCCGCCGAAGCTGCAATCACCCCGCGCTTGAGTTCGGCCTGCGAAAGCGCCGCCATCTTGTTGTAGGCGCCGCGCAACTTGAAGCTGAACACCGGCTGCGTATCTTCACGCTTGAGCAGCACGGTGTTGCCAATTCGCGCCGATACCTGGGGTGCGTGGTCCAGGGGGGATTCAATGGCAACGTCGTACACCCTGGCAGTGAGGATGCGCTTTAGATAGTCGGTAGGCATGGGCGGAAAGGGCGCTTGAACGGCTGATACAAGTCGAAAAGAATACCACAGGCAGGCTGCCGGCCAGCATGCTGCACCGTTACCTTTACGCCCCGCCCCCGGGTAGCCTCATACCGCTATACACTACGCTTCCTGTGCGCCTTGCGCATCCTCCTTCGACACGCATGGAAGCCTGGCTCTACTCTTCGATCCACTGGCTGCTCGACACACTGGCTCTGCCCAGCATCGGGCTGAGCGCCATTTTTTTCGTCGCCCTCGTGTCCGCCACCCTGTTGCCTCTGGGTTCGGAACCGGCCGTCTTCGGCTATCTGCAGATTGCGGCCGATATGTTCTGGCCTGCCATCCTGATTGCGACACTGGGCAACACCGTCGGCGGCACCATCAGCTATGGCATGGGTTATGGCGCCGAAGCCGCTGTGGGGCACTATCGGGAAAAGCATCCCTACAAGCCGCGTACGCCCGCCGGGGGCCGTTGGCACGACTATGTCAGCTGGTGGCTGCACCGCCTGGGCCCGCGTGCCCTGCTGTTCTCGTGGCTGCCTTTGGTGGGCGACCCCCTGTGTGCCGTGGCGGGCTGGCTCAAGCTGCCGCTGGGGCCCAGCATCATCTACATGGCCATCGGGAAATTCCTTCGTTACCTGACGATGACTTCCGCCTTGCTGTGGTTTTTCCCCGGCAAAATCTGAGACCAGGCTCCCATTCGATTAAACTGCCAGGGTTTATCCTGCATTTGTTCCCTCTTTAGGGTTCCAGCTCCGCTCATGAACGCCCCCCTCGCCAGTCAGATGCTTGCCGCGCAGGCTCCCCAGCACACTTCGCCGCGCCTGCGCGAAATTCCGTATAACTACACGTCCTGTTCCGATCGCGAGATCGTACTGCGGCTGTTGGGCGAAGACGCCTGGCGACTACTGTCCGAACTGCGCGCCGAACGGGTGACCGGTCGATCAGCCAGAATGCTGTTCGAGGTCCTGGGCGATGTCTGGGTGGTGCGCCGCAACCCCTATCTACAGGACGACCTGCTTGACAACCCCAAGCGGCGCCAGCAACTGATCGACGCGCTCAATCATCGCCTGAACGAGATCGACCGCCGGCGTGACGCCAGCCACTTCGAACGCGACAACAAGGTGGCAGGCCTGCTGGCTGCCGCCCGCATTGCCGTGGCGGATTTCGACAAACACTTCACGCTTACGCGCGAACTTCGCAAGCAGACGCAACGCGCGCTATCGCGCATCACGGCCCGCGACAACATCAAATTCGACGGCCTCTCGCGCGTTTCCCACGTCACCGATGCCACCGACTGGCGTGTGGAATACCCTTTCGTGGTGCTCACGCCCGACAGCGAAAGCGAAATCGCCGCACTGGTGCGCGCCTGTATCGAGCTGGACCTGACCATCATTCCGCGCGGCGGCGGTACCGGTTATACCGGCGGCGCCATCCCGCTCAGCTGGCGTTCTGTGGTCATCAACACTGAAAAATTCGACCGCCTGGGCGCGGTCGAAGCCGCGCCGCTGCCGGGGGTCGCTGAACCCGTGCCCACCATACTGACCGGTGCGGGCGTCGTCACACGCCGCATCGCCGAAGCCGCCGAAGCCGCCGGCTATGTCTTTGCCGTCGACCCCACCTCTGCCGACGCCTCCTGTGCGGGCGGCAATGTGGCCATGAACGCCGGCGGCAAGAAGGCCGTGCTTTGGGGCACGGCACTGGACAATCTCGCCTGGTGGCGCATGGTCGACCCTGAAGGCAACTGGCTGGAAGTCACCCGCATCGGCCACAATCTGGGCAAGATCCACGAAGTCGATGAAGCCCGTTTTGAACTTTCCTGGTCGGATGGCAAGGGTGCGCCCGGCGCAATCCCGCTGCGCAACGAAACCCTGGTGGTGGAAGGCAGCCGCTTCCGCAAAGTGGGCCTGGGCAAAGACGTCACCGACAAATTCCTGGCCGGCCTGCCCGGCGTTCAAAAAGAAGGCTGCGATGGCCTGATCACCTCAGTCCGCTGGATCCTGCACCGCATGCCGGCTCATACCCGCACCGTCTGTATGGAATTCTTCGGTCAGGCACGCAATGCCGTGCCTTCCATTGTCGAAGTCAAGAACTACCTCGACGGCCCGGGCCGCGAGCGCGGCGCCCTGCTGGCCGGCCTTGAACACCTGGACGAACGCTACCTGCGCGCCGTGGGCTACGCCACCAAGAGCAAACGCGGCACCCTGCCCAAGATGGTGCTGATCGGCGACATCGTCGGCGACGACGAAAACGCGGTGGCCATTGCCGCCAGCGAAGTCGTACGGATCGCCAACAGCCGCCATGGCGAAGGGTTTGTCGCGGTGTCGCCTGAAGACCGCAAGCGCTTCTGGCTCGACCGCGCCCGCACCGCCGCCATTGCACGCCACACTAACGCCTTCAAAATCAACGAAGACGTCGTCATCCCGCTCAATCGCATGGGGGAATACACCGACGCCATCGAACGCATCAACATCGAGCTGTCCACCCGCAACAAGCTGCGCCTGCTGGATGAAATCGAAACCTATCTGCACGGGGAACTGCCCGTGGGCAAGATAGTCGATATCGACGATGCTGAACACACGCGGGCCACCGTGCTGGCGCAGCGCACCGATGACGCCGTCGCCGCCTTGCGCGGCGTGCGCGAACGCTGGTCCTGGCTGCTGGGGAACCTTGATGCGCCCCTGTCACAAAGCCTGGACACGCTTGATCGCATCGGCCTGGGCGAACTGTCCGACACGCTCAAGCAGCGCCTGATCGAACAGCCTAGCGCCACCCTGTTCGATGTCGTACAGGATCACACGATACGCGTATCCTGGAAAACCGAAGTGCGCGCCCTGATGGAACGCCTGTTTGCCGGCGCCGACTGCGCCGCCGTGCTGGCCGGCATACAGGCTGTGCACGACCGCGTGCTGAAGAGCCGGGTCTTCGTGGCCCTGCACATGCACGCCGGCGACGGCAATGTGCACACCAACATCCCCGTCAATTCCGACGACTACGGCATGCTGCAGGAAGCCAACGAAACCGTGGCGCGCATCATGAAGATCGCCCGCGCGCTGGATGGCGTGATTTCAGGCGAACACGGCATCGGCCTGACCAAGTTCGAATTCCTGACCCAGGAAGAACTGCAGCCCTTCCAGGACTACAAGCAGCGCATAGACCCCAAGGGCCGCTTCAACGCCGGCAAGCTCATGCCGGGTGCCGACCTGCGCGACGCCTGGACGCCCAGCTTCAACCTGCTGGGCCACGAATCGCTCATCATGCAACGCAGCGAGATCGGCGACATCTCGCACGCCATCAAGGACTGCCTGCGCTGCGGCAAATGCAAGCCCGTGTGCGCCACCCACGTACCGCGCGCCAACCTGCTGTATTCGCCGCGCAACAAGATCCTGGCCACGTCGCTGCTGATCGAAGCCTTTCTGTACGAAGAACAGACACGCCGGGGCGTAAGCATCAAGCACTGGTCCGAATTCGAAGACGTTGCCGACCACTGCACCGTTTGCCACAAATGCTACAACCCCTGTCCGGTCGACATCGACTTCGGCGACGTATCTATGTCCATGCGGTCGCTACTGCGCGACATGGGCAAGAAATCCTTCAACCCCGGTACGACCGCGGCCATGTTCTTCCTGAATGCCAAGGATCCGCGCGTCATCAAGGCCACACGCAAGGGCATGATAGACCTGGGCTACAAAGCCCAGCGCATGGCTCACGACCTGCTGGCCCAGCCCGCCCGCAA
>JBAYOJ010000147.1:0-6614 GCA_041678385.1 Burkholderiaceae bacterium
AATGTCCAACCTTCAACCAACGTCAGCCTCGCCTGCACCATTTCGCCGCGCGCCATGCGCTCGAGTAGCTGCTGAGGTGTATCGCCGCGGCGCGCCTCGTAGGCACCCGCCTTGATTTGCGTATGCATGCCGGTAAAGCGCGCCAGACCAACCATGCCATCGGGGTGCACATCAATGCCGGCGTTGTTCATGGCGCGCACGATACCGCGCAACCCGCTGCCCGGTTCCACAACATACTGAATGCGGTCTGCGTTCATGTCCACCGCCCGTTGCGTCCAGTACCAGGCATAGGCTGACAGACTGGCCGCAATCAGGGCCAGGGCCAGAAGAACGGCAAGGGCAATAAAACTGAGTTTTTTCATCGTGCTGTAGTGTAGCGCCGGGTAGAAGCCGCAACCCGGCCGGACTCAATCTGGGCAAGCAAATCGCAAACCGCCACCCGAAAGGACAAAGCCCGTTATCATAAACGGCAGACGCCCGTCTGTGTTCAATTGATCAGTTTCGGCATATGACTCACGCTATGGATTTCCTTGTTCACCTGAACGACCTTACCGTACTGCGCATCGAAGGCGAGGATGCGAGCAGTTTTCTCCACACGCAGCTCAGCAACGATATCAGCGGTTTAGGGGCGGACAACGCCTGCCTTGCCGCCTATTGCACGCCCAAGGGTCGCATGCTGGGCAGCCTCGTTGTATGGCCTGAAACGGCAGAAACCGGTAGCCCGCTGATTGCCCTCGTAAAGACCGACCTGCTTGAACCGCTGCTCCAGCGGCTGCGCATGTTTGTCCTGCGCGCCAAGGTCAGCTTTGAAATCACCAACCTGAAGGCTTACGGGGTGAGCATGGCCCTGCAGGCTGCCGACAGCGCTCACACGGCCTGGCCCGCGCCTGCCGGCCCCTGGATGGTGCATCGCGACGCACAGGCCACCCGTATTTCAGCCCCGACCGCAGCGGCCGGCCCTCGCCGCTGGTGGCTGGTGTGTCCAGAAGGCAGTAAGGCTCTGGATCAGGTTGGTGTCCCGCTACAACAGAATGGCGCTGTCTGGTACGCACAAGATATCGAAGCCGGCCTGGGCTGGGTCGAACAGGCCAACGTCGAATTCTTTATCCCTCAGAGCCTCAACTACGATCTGATTGGTGGGGTGAGCTTTACGAAGGGCTGCTATCCCGGCCAGGAAGTCGTCGCCCGTGCGCATTTCCGGGGTGCCGTCAAACGTCGGGCCATTCCGGCCTTCTGCCAGGCAGAGGATGGGGCTACCCTGCAGGCAGGCATGGATATTTTCGACGCACAGCGCCCCAAATCGCCAGCAGGCCGCATCATCAATGCCGCAGCAGCCGTGGCTGGCAGTGGCCAGGCGGGGCGCGGCTGGCACCTGCTGATGGAAATCAACCTGACCGATATCGGCCATGCTGATTTCCGTGCACTGTCGCCGGAAGGACCGGTCATCCGGCTGTTGCCCCTGCCCTATCCTTTAGAAGAACCGCGCTGATACAGGTTCAGAATGCTGGAAAAATCCAGGGCACCACTGCCGCCGGCACTATGCAATGAATAAAGGTTGCGGGCCAGTTCCCCCAACGGGGTGCTGGACCCGGAATGCAAGGCGGCCTCGGCTGCCAGGCCAAGATCCTTCAGCATGAGGTCGACCCCGAAACCGCCGGCATAAGCCTTGGATGCCGGTACATCGGGCATGACGTCCGGCCAGGGGTTATAAAGCTCGGTGGCCCAATTGCGGCCCGAGCTTTTGGCGACGATATCCGACAGGACTTTGGGGTCCAGCCCATTCGCCACACCCAATGCCAGCGCTTCCGAGGTGCCGGCCATCAGGATGCCCAGCAGCATGTTGTTGCAGATCTTGGCCACCTGGCCGGCGCCGGAATCGCCTGCATGGAAGATGTTATGGCCCATTTTTTCCAGATATGGCCGTGCTTCATCAAGGTCGGCAGCCGCGCCGCCCACAATGAAAGTCAGTGTGCCGGCCACTGCGCCGCCGGTGCCGCCTGAAACCGGCGCGTCTATCATACGTATGCCCCGGCCCTGGGCGGCCGCGGCCACTTTGCGCGCCGATTCCGGTGCGATCGTGCTGCACTCGAGCACCAGGGTACCCGGCACAATCTGCTGAAGCAGACCATCATCACCCAGATACAGCCCTTCGACGTGCCGGCTGGCGGGAAGCATGGATACCACGATTTCAGCGCCCTGGACGCTTTGCGCGGCGGATTCCGCCGGCTTGGCACCGGCATCCGCCAGCCCTTGAACAGCAGTGGCTGATAAATCGAAGACCGTCAGTTCATGGCCTGCCTTTAGCAGGTTACGGGCCATGGGGCCGCCCATATTGCCAAGGCCTATGAAAGCTACTTTACTCATTGCATCTCCTTTTGAATGATGAGTTTTTATTATTGAACGGCATCAGCAACCGAGGTTGCGCAAAGGATGTTCATCACCCAGCGGCCAAGGCGCCTCGAAGAAACGCTCCACCCAGGCCGGTGTGGCTTCCTGCAAGGTGGCGGGATTCCAGCGGGGTTGCCTGTCCTTATCGATAAGCAGAGCGCGGATACCTTCTTGCAGATCCCCCTGCACACCACAATGCAGCACAGCAATATATTCCTGACGGAAAACATCCGCCAGGGACAGCAGCCGTGCTCGTTCCAGAAGGGTGAACGACAGACGGGCCGAACCGGGCGATCCGGCCGCAAAGGTGGCCGCGGCCTTTTTCAGCCAAGGGTCAGAGTGGCTGGAGAATGCAGCAATGGCATCACAGACGGCATCGAAACCATGACCGTCGCATGCCTGACGGATCTCGGCATAGTGCTGCTGCAACACGCCAGGCTCGGTGGCCGGCATGGAAACGGCTGCCAGCAGCTGGTCGAGTTCGACGGCGTTTTCGTCTGCGTCATCATGCCAGGCAGTTTTACGTACGGCGTCAAGGAATTCAGGCCAGCGCCCGGACTCAACGGCGCGGTCGGCCAGGCCCAAGAACATGCAGTCGGCGGCCCCCAGCTGGACCCCCGTCAGCGCAAGAAAGCGGCCCACGCCGCCTGGCAATCGCGAAAGCATCCAGGTGCCGCCGACGTCGGGAAACAAGCCGATAGTGATTTCAGGCATGGCGAAGCGGGTGGTTTCGCTTACCACCCGGTGGCTGGCCCCCATCATCAAGCCGACCCCGCCACCCATGACGATGCCATTGCCCCAACACACCACCGGCTTGGGATAGTCGTGAATCAGATAGTCAAGCCGGTATTCAATATCGAAAAAGCGGCGCGTATAGGCGTTGTCCCAGGCATGCCCGGTTTCGTTGTCGAGAATCGAGCCATAAATGCTATGAAGGTCGCCGCCCGCGCAAAAGGCTTTGCCGCCGGCGCCGGCCAGAATCACAAAGGCAATAGACGGGTCATTGGCCCACGCCTTCAGCTTGTCGAACAACAACTCGCACATGGGCAGGGAAAGCCCGTTCAGTGTGCGAGGGCTGTTCAGCGTGGCGATGCCTACCTGCTGGCGCCCGGTCATCACGACTTCGAACAGTACGGCGTCTTCCTGGAAATCAGTCTCGCTGGGCGACGCGCCAGTGCCGTTGCGTTCGTTCTGGCTGCGGCCTGCGCTCGGGTTCGTGGTCATCGTATGTCGGCTCCCTTGTCTATGATTTGACGCGCAATGATTACGCGCATGATTTCGTTGGTTCCTTCCAGGATCTGATGGACGCGTGTATCGCGCACCAACCGCTCCAGCGGATAATCCTTGAGGTAACCATAGCCACCGTGCAACTGCTGCGCATCCAGGCACACCTGAAAACCGAGGTCGGTGGCCAGGCGCTTTGCCATGGCGCAATATACGCTGGCTTGCGGATTCTGGGTGTCGAGCATGCTGGCTGCCAGCCTTACCATCTGGCGCGAGGCGACGACGTGAGTGAGCATGTCGGCCAGCTTGAATTGCAATGCCTGGAAGGCCGTCAGCGGCTGTGAGAACTGCTGTCGCTCACTCATGTACTGCCGTGCAGCGTCGTACGCGCCCTGGGCTGCCCCCACCGAGCACGTGGCGATGTTGATACGGCCGCCATCCAGCCCCTTCATGGCAAAAACAAAGCCCTGCCCCTCTTCCCCGAGCAGATTCTCTGCCGGCACCTCGACATTTTCGAAGGTAATGGGGCGTGTGGACTGGCTGTTCCAGCCCATTTTCTCTTCTTTGCGACCATAGTTGATACCCGGCGCATCCGCTGGCACGACGAAAGCGGACACACCTCGCGGCCCGGGTTCACCGGTCCGCGCCATGACCACCAGCAGGTCGGTATCGCCGGCACCTGATATGAATGCCTTGGAGCCATTCAATACATAGTGACTGCCACGGCGTTCGGCCCGGGTCTGCAAGGATGCGGCATCCGAACCGGCACCCGGTTCAGTGAGACAGTACGACGCGAGTTTTTCCCCGGAAGCCAGCAATGGCCCCCATTGATTGCGCACGCTTTCACTGCCCCAGGTCCCTACCATCCAGGTAGCCATATTGTGTATGGTCAGAAACGCGGTGGTGGATGGATCCCAGGCAGCCATTTCTTCGAACACCAGAGTGGCGTCAAGCCTGGGCAAGCCCAGACCGCCGATGGATTCGGGCGCATACATGGCGCAGAACCCCAGCTCACCGGCCCGCGCAAAAGCTTCGCGTGGAAATATCGACTCGGCATCCCAATGGGCCGCATTGGGCGCCAATTCGCCCTCTGCAAACTCGCGGGCCGCCTCGGCGAACGCGAGCTGTTCATCTGACAAACGAAAATCCATTAGTGTCTCCTTACAATGCGATGTTTCTTCAGCCTGCCCTCTGACAAGCCATTCAGCCCTGATGCGCTGTTGCGGCACAGCCATCAGGCAAGTAATCATGCCGGCTTGCCCCCACGGCGTGCACGGTGGCGGATGCGCCGGCGTCGCGACTCCATGGGCTCGAATACCAGCGGACGGTAAATCTCGAGGCGATCACCGTCCACCAGCACTTGCTGCGGTGCACAGGCCCGGCCAAATATGCCCACTGGTGGAAACTGATGGCCGAACTCAGGGAAGCTCTGCAGCAAACCGCTAATATCAATGGCTTGCGCAACGGTTGCCCCTTCCGGCACTTCAATATTGCGTCGCCATATGATATCGGGCTGTGCGTAAAGGACTTCCACCTTGACGGCATTGCGCCGCTCATTCCCCATAAACCGCCTGCGCACGCTGGGTGAACGAATCAATAAAACTGCTTGCTATCCGATTGAAGACAGGGCCTACGACGGCTTCCAGCGCCCGGCTGGAAAAAGCATAACGCATGGTATAGATAACTTTGCAGGCGTCTTCGGCCAGTGCTTCGAACTGCCAGGTGCCGGTTAGCTCGGAAAACGGGCCATCAACCAGATGGATGGTGATCAAATCCGGGTATTCGTGTTCATTGCGAGTAGTGAAGGTTTGCTTGAGCCCGGCGAAGCTGATGGTGACGGAGGCTTCCATGCCTTGCTCGTCGTGACGATGCACCTGGGTACCCCCGCACCAGGGCATGAACTCAGGGTAGCGCGCCACATCGGCCACAAGATCAAACATCTGGCTGGTGCTGTAGGGAACGAGGACTGAGCGCTGTACTGTGTGCATCGATACGTGTTCGGATAGAATGGAATGTTCTGATTTTACCGTCTGCAAGAATATACGTTCATGAGCATCGTCCAGAACCGCAAAGCCACGCATGATTACTTCATCGAAGAACGGTTCGAGGCCGGCCTCGTGCTCGAAGGGTGGGAAGTCAAGGCCATCCGCGCCGGGCACGTACAGATCCAGGAAAGCTACATCATCGTCCGCAATGGTGAGATTTTCATCATAGGCATGCATATCAGCCCTTTACCCACCGCATCGACGCACATCCGCCCCGAAGCCACCCGCACCCGCAAGCTTCTGCTTCATGCCGAAGAAATCAAGAAACTCATAGGGAAAACCGAACAACGCGGCTATACCCTGGTTCCCCTGAATCTGCATTATCGAAACGGCCGCATCAAGCTCGACTTCGGCCTGGGCCGTGGCAAAAAGCAGCATGATAAGCGTGATTCCGCACGCGACAAAGACTGGGCCCGGGAAAAAGAGCGCATCATGAAACACGACACACGCAACCGCCCCGGCAAAGACTAATTGAAAAGTTGAAAAAGTGAAAAAGGGGTCAGACCACGATTTCCAAAGGAAATCGTGGTCTGACCCCTTTTTCTTTACATCAGGCTTGCGCCAGGCGCTGCCAGGTATCTACTACGGTATCGGGGTTGAGTGACATGGAAAGAATGCCTTCGTCACGCAGCCACAGCGCCAGATCGAGGTGGTCGCTGGGGCCTTGGCCGCAGATGCCCACGTACTTGCCGGCCTTCAGGCAGGCTTGGATGGAGCGGCTCAGCATGAACTGTACGGCTTCGTCGCGTTCGTCGAAGTCGGCGGCCAGGAGTTCCATGCCGGAATCACGGTCCAGGCCCAGGGTAAGCTGGGTCATGTCGTTGGAACCGATGGAGAAACCGTCGAAATATTCGAGGAACTGCTCTGCCAGGATGGCGTTGGAAGGGACTTCGCACATCATGATCAGGCGCAGGCCGTTTTCACCGCGCACCAGCCCATGGCTGGCCAGCAAATCGA
>JBAYOJ010000148.1:0-6602 GCA_041678385.1 Burkholderiaceae bacterium
CATGGTGACGCCGTATGCGCCGCAGATCTGTACGGCCTGTTCCGCTGTGCGGGTGGCGACTCGGCTGGCCAGCAGCTTGGCCTCACTGGAATACCTGGCGATGTCCTCGTGGGCGTCGAGCGCGCGGCAAGCCTCGTAAACGAGCAGCCGGGCCGCATCGATCTCTGTCATCAAGTCGGCAAAATACCACTGGATGCCCTGGAACTGCAGCACGGTCGTATCAAAGGCGCGCCGCCTTGCAGCGAAATTCATGGCACCATCGAAGGCTGCCCTGGCGATGCCGATGCTGATGGCGCCGGCCACGGTGCGCGAATAGTCCAGTGTCGTGACCGCCTGACGCACCCCTTTCCCTTCCGTGCCTATCATGTGGTCGAAGGGGATTTCAACGTTGTCCAGGATCAGGTCCATGTGGGGGCCATTGCGCAAGCCGAATGTGCTGGCATTGATGCCTTCTTCGGTGCTGACGCCGCGCATGTCGTGTTCAACATAGAAGACGGAAACGCCCACCGGGGTTTCAGCCAGAATGATGTAGGCTTCGGCGGCGGCACTGGACGTAATGAAGGATTTGCGGCCATTCAGCAACCAACCGTTTTCGGTGCGCCTTGCCTTGGTGTCCAGGCTGCGGATATCGCTGCCATGATTCGATTCGGTCAAGGCATACGATGTGATCAGCCCCTGGGCGAATTTGGGCAGTACGTATTGTTTGAGGGAATCAGAACCAAAATGCAGCACCATGGTCTGGGCCTGCAGTATGGTGATCAGGCTGATGCCCATGGCGGCGCTTGCATAAGACGCTTCTTCAAAGACCGCTGCGCATTGTGTGTAGCTGGCGCCTTGCCCACCCCATTCCGTGGGTAGTGTCAGGCTGGTGTACCCGAGCCGCGCGAATTCCTTGATGGGGCGGGTAGGGTAGACGTCATCACGATCGATTTCATCGGCGAAGGGCAAGACGTGTTCACGTACGGCATCACGCAGGCCATCAAGAAACTTCCCGTCCACGCAGTCGGCCCACAATGAACGGCTCCATTCATAAGGTGGTGTTTCTGTATCCATAGTCCGGTCCCCCGTAACACATTGAGTTCTTTTCAAATCTACGCCGGGTATTGCAGGAAATAATTGGCGCTGGCGAAAAGTTTCACTTTGCGGTACTTTTGTTCCACTAGGCGGAAAAAGCGCAAACTTATGGAAACCAATACGCCGCAATCGGCCTCCAGTCTCAAGACTTCATCTTCGTCCACGGTGCAGAGCGTCAAGCGCGCTCTGGATATCCTGCGCATTCTTTCCTTCAATGCCTCGGCGGCGGGCATGCGGTTCTCGGATCTGCAGACTCACAGTGGCCTCAGCAAGGGCACCCTGCATCGACTGCTCAAGTCCCTGGTCGAAGAAGGGTTCGTGGAACAGGCGGCTGGGAGCCGGGTTTATTTTCTGGGACTCGAGTTCCTGTCCCTGGGGGAACGGGCCGCTAACCGCCTCGATATACGCGCGGTGAGCCGCCCTTCATTGCAGCGACTGGCGGACATCACCAACGATACCGTGATGCTGACCATACGCAGCGGGCTGGATGCGGTATGCGTGGATCGTATAGAAGGCTCATTCCCGGTCCGGGTGCTGACCCAGAACATCGGTACAAGGCGCCCTTTGGGCGTCGGCTCGGGGAGCCTTGCCTTGCTTGCGGCTTTGCCGGACGAAGAGGTCGAGAACGTGCTTCGCAGGAATCGTGTGCGTTTATCCGCCTATCCCGCAGTGGACATAGACATATTGCGCAAGGCGGTGCATGACACGCGCGAACGGCAGTATGCCTTCAACCCAGGTTATGTTTTGAAGGGTATGTACGGCGTGGGGTTTGCAGTCCATCTTGGCCGGCAGCCCGTGGCGGCACTGAGCGTCGCCGCCCATTATGGCCGCATGGGGCTGGAAAGACGGCAGGAAATCATCACGGCCTTGCGTCAGGAGGCTCGGCATATCATGGCGGCGCTGGGGGCAACGACCTGAATCCACGGCGGGATAAGTTGCGGTTTATCGGGTTTGTGCCAGCCGTGCCTGTAGTTCGCAATAGGCGTCGTGGACGGTGGCCTCGCCATATTTCTGCTCAAGGCGCCGGATGGCGAAGTGGCCGCCCGCCATGGATTGATAGTGCGAGATGAACAGGGTGTTGATGGCCGCCCCGCTGACGGCGCCCAGCACAGGCGCCGCCTGCAGCGCGAATTTTTCGGTGACCTTGACCCCAAAGCGCTGGGCGACTGCTTCGATGATCTGGGCCAGCCAGGCTGACGTTTGCGCCGGGGTGAAGCTCATCCCCTGGGTGGCTGCCCCGGCGCCTTGCCTGGCGGCGGCTTCCGCCAGCATTCTGCCGGCTTCGCGGGTGATTTCCGTCAGGCCGACGCGAGTGGCGTAATACGCTGATTCGGCGGCATCGTCGTCCGGCGAACGGCCCCCCAAGGCGAACACTTGCACGCACTCGCCCTGCACGATAGGGTCGGAAATGGCAAAGCCTTCGCTGCGCGCAATGTCGGCTACCGACCGCATGATGATGGTGGTCGTAAGCGGAAGCTCGATCAGCGTGCCTTTCAAGCCGAAGAAACCACCCATCGCGCCTGAGGCGGCTGCGACAGCGGTATGGGTCTTCGGGCGGGCGGCCCCGGGGGATTTTTTGTCCATGGTGCGCAAGGCGCCTGACACGGCCGTGTTCAGGGCGGCCTGTATGCCCTTGTGGATGGCATCCGCGCTGGAACCCGGCAGCCGGTCGAGCGCCCACTCCACCGGCGTGCCGACCAGATTGGCCATTCGTATCGTGAACGACGGTGCTTCCAGTGCAATGACGGCTGCCTGCAGTGTGCTGAGGTCCGTATCGTTGTCGAGTGGGCTCATGGTCGGTGGCTTCAGGCCAGTACGCCGCGTGCCCGCAGGTCGGCCAGGGTGGCGGCGTCGAACCCGGCTTCGGCAAGCACGCTGTCGGTGTGTTCGCCCAGCGTTGGCGAACGGTCGCGGACCTGGCCGGGGTTGTCGGAAAGTATCGGGAAGATCGCCGGCATTTCGACATCCACGCCGCTGGCCGAGCGCAGCGTGGTGATGGCCTCGCGAGCGCGGTAATGGGGGTCGCTGGCAATCTCGCGTATCGAATAGATGCGTCCGGACGGCACATCGGCGGCTTTCAGCTTTTCAAGCATGACGCCGATGTCGGGTTGGGTCGTGGTCCAGGCTTCGATAGCGGCATCCAGTTTTTCAACATGCGCGACCCGGCCGTCGTTGTGGGCCAGGGCCGGATCGGCGGCGAGATCTTCGCGGCCGATGCAGTGCATCAGGCGCTGGAAGATACCGTCGCCATTGCCTGCAATCAGCACGTGGCTGCCGTCATGGCAGCGGTAGGCATTTGACGGTGCAATACCCGGCAGTGCCGCGCCGGCGGGTTCGCGCACCGCCCCGAATACCGAGTATTCAGGCAGCAGGCTTTCCGTAAGGTTGAACAGGCTTTCATAGAGCGCGGCATCTATCATCTGGCCTGTGCCGCCCCGTGCATCGCGTTGATAGAGCGCCAGCAGTACGCCCAGGGCGCCATGCAGGCCGGCGACGGTGTCGCCCAGCGACAGGCCGGCACGCACCGGCGCCCGGCCGGGCTCACCGTTCAGGTAGCGCAGGCCGGCGACGGCTTCCCCAATGGCAGCAAAGCCTGGCTCCTGAGCACGGGGGCCGCTCTGACCATAGCCGGAGACGCGCAGCATGATGAGCCGGGGGTTGAGTTCATGCAGGGTTTCCCACGAAAGGCCCCATTTTTCCATGGTCCCGGGCCTGAAATTCTCGATCAGGACGTCGGCCTGTTCCGCCAGCTTGCGTACCAGAGCCTGGCCTTCGCTCTGTCGCAGATCAATGCAGACTGACTTTTTGCTGCGTGATTGTGCTTCCCACCAGACCGACGTGCCTTCGTGCAGCAGCCGCCATTTGCGCAGAGGATCGCCCACCCCGGGGGGTTCGATCTTGATCACCTCGGCGCCAAAATCGGCTAGGGTCTTGGCGGCAAAGGGACCGGCGATCAACTGACCGAGCTCGATGACCCGTATGCCGGCGAGAATCTGATTCGACATTCTTGCTCCGTATTCTTGAGTGGGTGGTTTGCCGGCCAGCCTAACCTTGGACGGCCTTTTGGGGGAAGGGGTATTCGCGAAGTTTACCCTTGCAGTTCTTTCGTGAAACACTATGCACGGCATGATGAGGGGTGTTTTCGCATCCTATCCATGCCTGTTACGGAGACTAGCGACATGATTGCCCTGCGATACCTCATATTTGTCCTAAGTTGTCTGGCCTTGATCCTGACGGCGGCGGGTTGGGCCGTGTGGGGCTGGCACTGGGCGTTCATCACCGTGCCGGCGGCGCTGGTTGTGCTCGGCATTCATGATCTCTTCCAGCGCCGGCATGCGGTCTTGCGCAACTATCCCATCATGGGGCATTTCCGCTACCTTATAGAGACGGTGCGGCCTGAAATTCAACAATATCTGGTCGACTCCGATATCGACGAGGTGCCCTTCGCCCGCCTGCAGCGCAGCGTGGTCTACCAGCGGGCCAAAGGCGAACCCGATGGCCGTTCCTTCGGCACCAAGCTGGAACTGCAGAATGCCGGCTACGAATGGGTGAATCATTCCATGGCGCCCTCGCAGCTGGACAGCCAGGATTTCCGTATTGTGGTGGGGCAGGGGCGCAAGCAGCCTTATTCGCTTTCGGTATTCAATATCTCAGGCATGAGCTTCGGTGCTTTGTCCGCCAACGCAATCAGGGCGTTGAATACAGGGGCGTGCATGGGTGGGTTTGCCCACGACACGGGCGAAGGCTCGGTTTCGCCTTATCACCTGCAGGGCGGGGATCTGATCTGGCAGTTGGGCTCGGGTTATTTTGGCTGTCGCGATGAGAACGGCCGCTTTGACCACCAGCGCTTCAAGGAAGCCGCCAGTCACGAACAGATCAAGATGATAGAGATCAAGCTATCGCAAGGCGCCAAACCGGGGCATGGCGGCATTCTGCCCGCCGCCAAGATCACGCCCGAGATTTCCCGCGTGCGTGGCGTGCCCATGGGGGTTGATTGCGTGTCGCCGTCTTCCCATTCAACCTTTTCCACACCCAGGGGTTTACTGGAATTCATCGAGCAGCTGCGCGAACTTTCCGGTGACAAGCCCGTTGGTATCAAGCTGTGCGTTGGTCATCCCTGGGAATTCATGAGTCTTGCCAAAGCCATGCACGAAACCAACGTGCTGCCGGATTTCATTGTGGTCGATGGTGCGGAAGGCGGCACCGGCGCTGCGCCGGTGGAGTTCACCGACCACGTGGGGGCGCCCCTGCAGGAAGGCCTGTTGCTGGTGCACAATACCCTGGTCGGGGTCGGCTTGCGCGACCGCATCAAAATTGGTGCTAGCGGGAAAATCATCACGGCTTTCGATATTGCCAAGACCCTCGCCATGGGGGCAGATTACTGCAACAGCGCCCGTGGGTTCATGTTTGCCGTGGGCTGTATCCAGGCGGGGATCTGCGGTACGGGCCGCTGCCCGACCGGCGTGGCCACGCAAGACCCGGTGCGCCAGCGCGCCATCGATGTCGAAGACAAATCCCACCGGGTTGCCAACTTCCACCGGAACACCATGCACGCCCTTAAAGAACTGGTGCAGGCCACGGGGCTGTTACATCCTTCGGAATTCAGGCCTGACCACATTCTGCGACGTCTGTCGCGTGACGAAGCCCTGCCGATATCGCGGATCCTGACCTATCTCGAACCCAACGACTTGCTGAATGGCGAATTCAAGCATCCGGTCTATGAGCGTTATTGGGACCGGGTCAGCAGCGCTTCATTCGGCCTGACGACCTGAGCGCTGTTCTGATGAAATCCCCGATGCCTGGCCGGCTTGCCCTTTTGTTTGTTGCGGCGTTGGCCGCCGTGCTTGCTACGGTCGCCCTGAGCCTGGGGGGCAATGCCGGCCCGGAACCGGCGTCGACTCCGCGTTTGCTGCACACTGAGCCATCCGACTTTGCGCCGGTTGTGGTGTTCGAGCAGTACGGCGAACGTTGCATGAATTTTGTCGAGATGGAAGGCGAAGGCCGGCAGACCTGCTTCCAGCTGGATGACCCTGACAAACTCGTCTTTGAATACACGCGGATGATGGTCAGTGCGCTGTTTGCCCAGCCTGACCCGAAGACGATTCTGATTATTGGCCTGGGTGGCGCCACCCTGCCTATTGCCCTGCACAAGATGCTGCCAGAGGCCCTCATCGACAGCGTGGAAATCGACCCGGCCGTGGTCAGGGTGGCAAAACAATACTTTGCTTATGAAACCGGCCCCCGCCAGCGGGTGTTCGTGGAAGACGGGCGCGAGTTTGTCGAGCGGGCCCATCGTGAAGGCCGCCGCTACGACATGGTCATGCTCGATGCCTTTGATGTCGATTACATCCCCCCACAACTGCTCACTCTGGAATTCCTGGAAACCGTCAAGGCGATACTTGAGACCGGCGGCTTCATGGTGACCAATTCCTTTGCGCAAAGCAGCATGTATGCGCGTGAATCGGCCACCTATGCGGCTGTGTTCGGCGAGTTCTTCAACCTGCGTGCCGGGCTGGAAGGGAATCGCG
>JBAYOJ010000149.1:0-6575 GCA_041678385.1 Burkholderiaceae bacterium
GCACCACGGCTTGGGAAGTCGATGGCCATAGGCTGGGCACGGGCTTGTTTGGGGAGTTCGATCAGCAGCCATGCGCCGTCGTGGAGTTCTGCACGAGGCTTTTGAGGAAGCGTTTGCAGCGCAGCGGCAGCATGCAGCGGGGTGGTGTGCCCGGCTTCGAGGGGCAGGCTTCGGAAAAGCAGGGGTTCGCCGGTGGCGACGGGGTAGACGGAAGGAAAACCCAGGAATGCCACGGCCGTAAACAGGGCAATGGCCAAGGGCAGGACCCACAGCGAGAAATAATAGACCCCGCTACGACGCCCGTTGCGCAATTTTTCAAACCACTTTTCTAAAAAAGCGCTTGCTGCCGTCATAAGGCCGAGCTATTCCTTCTGGTCTAGTAATTCATGTCAAACAAGATACATGAGGCTGAGGAAAAAAATGAATGAACCATGTACTGGATGGCTTCTCTAATACGTATCTATATGTAACATAAATATAGACAACCTGTACCCGTGGTTTACGGCACAGTCGAGATATTCTTTAGCCATCGCACAGGGTGCGACAGGCGTGTTTGGAGTATCACCGGAAAAATGAGCGTTGACGACTGCGCCTTAAGGATGCTCTGGCTCGACTTGATCACGGGCCCTTAATTGTCGGGCAGCAGGCGCTCGGTATCGAACAGACTTTCCAGGGTTTCACGCGGGCGCACCACGTGACTGCGGCCGCCATCCACCATGATTTCTGCCGCGCGAGGGCGGGTGTTGTACTGGCTGGACATGGTGAAGGCATAGGCCCCGGCTGACAGGATGGCGAGAAGATCGCCCTGGTGCAGTTCAAGCGCGCGGTCACGCGCGAGCCAGTCACCGCTTTCGCAGATGGGGCCCACGATGTCGTAGCTGGGGGTGGCGGTGGTCGCGGGACGCGGGTTGACCGCTACGACGCCATGCCAGGCATCGTATAAGGTGGGGCGCAGCAGGTCGTTCATGGCTGCGTCGACGATAGCGAAGTTCTTGGCTTCGGAATGCTTCAGATACTGGACTTCAGTGAGCAGCACACCGGCATTGCCAACCAGAGAGCGGCCGGGTTCGAGCACGAGTTCCAGGTGGCCCAGGCCGGCCTGTTCCAGCCGGGTGAATACCTGATCAAGCAAGGTAATGGGTTCCAGCACTTGCTCGTCGGTATAGCGTATGCCAATGCCGCCCCCCAGGTCGAGATGCTGAAGATGGATGTCTTCATCGCGCAAGCCATGGATCAAGGTGATGAGCTTGTCGAGAGCGTCGAGATAGGGCGTGGCATCAGTGATCTGCGAGCCAATGTGGCAGTCAACGCCGACAACCTTCAGCCCAGGAAGGCTCATGGCCCGGCGATACACCTGCGGCGCCGCTTCGATGGCAATGCCGAACTTGTTTTCTTTGAGGCCAGTAGATATGTAAGGGTGGGTGTGGGCATCGACATCGGGGTTGACCCGTAAAGATACGTGGGCGACGCGCCCGCTGGTTGCTGCCACCTGCGCCAGGCGTTCCAGTTCAGCTTCTGATTCAACGTTGAAGCACTTCACGCCGGCATCCAGCGCAGCCTGCATTTCCCAGACCTGCTTGCCTACACCCGAGAATACGACCTTGCCGGGGTCGCCGCCAGCGGCCAGCACGCGGGCCAGTTCGCCGCCCGAGACAATGTCGAAGCCTGCCCCGAGCCGACTGAATTCATTCAGGATGGCCAGATTGGAATTGGCCTTCATGCCGAAGCAAACCAGGGCCTTGCGGCCTTCAAGGGCCCGTGCGTAGCTTTGCCATGCGTCGTGCAGCGCTGCGCGGGAATAGACGTATAGCGGGGTGCCGAATTCTTTGGCGAGTTGCGCCAGAGAAACATCTTCGGCGTGCAGGGTGCCATTCTGAAACTGGAAGCGGGGTGCGACAGTCATGATTTCCTGAAATCAGTTTGCGGATGAGCCGGGTGGTGCGTCGTGCCCGGGGGGAACAGTAAGGGCGGCAGGGGGATCTTCCGGGGGCGGTAAATAAAGCGGACCCTTATAGCCGCAGGCCAGCAGACTGCCTAGCAGCAGCCCCCCGGCTAGCAGGCGCAGGCCGTGGCGTGCAAAGAAAGGGAGTCGGGCTTGCATGGTGGGGTCTCCGTGGAATCGGGGTGTCTGCAACATGGTAAACGAGAATGCGATACCGCCGTTCAGGAGTCTGGCGGGCGCATCGCATTCAGGGCCGGCCACGCGTTCAGAACGGCACGACCTCGGGGTGCCGATGCCGTTCCTCGGTGCCACTGCGCAGCTGATTCAGCAGGTCGCCGATGCCATCGATGCTGTCGCTGATCGTGCCGCCAAGCAGCGCGTCGCTGGGGGATGGCAGGCCGACCCGCGCCACCGCCTGGCCGGGTGGGTACTCGGCGAAATAGTATTCGCCGTCGATGCGATTGAGGCCTGACGGCGGTGTCGGGACCGGCATGACGGGTTCGCCGTCGAGCGCATGGCGCATGTAATCCAGCCAGATGGGCAGGGCGGCGCCACCGCCGGTTTCACCCGAGCCCAGCGACCGGGGCTGGTCGAAGCCCATCCACACCACACCTGAAACCTTGGGCGTGTAGCCGGCGAACCAGGCATCGTGGGAGTCATTGGTAGTGCCGGTCTTGCCGCCTATGTCATTGCGCTTGAGTTCGCGATGCACGCGCGCGCCCGTGCCCGACACCGTGACGCCTCGCAGCAGGTCATTCATTACGTAGGCGGTGCGGGCATCAATGACCCGGGCCGCGGCATCGCCGGCCACGACCGGCTTGGCCTGCATGATGACCTTGCCCGTGCTGTCTGTGACACGGTCGATCAGGTAAGGCGGCACACGATAGCCGCCGTTGGCGAAGATGGCATAGGCGCCAGCCAATTGCAGCGGTGTCACACTGCCGGCGCCCAGCGCCAGCGGAAGGACGGCTGGCTGACGTTCACGGTCGAAACCGAAGCGGGTGAGGTAGTCCTGCACATACTTGGGGCCAACCGCCTGCATGATGCGGATCGACACCATGTTCCGTGACTTGTACAAGCCTTGCCGCATGGTGAGCATGGGTTCGTAGGTATTGCCGTAGTTCTTGGGCGACCATGGCTTGGAACCTGTCTGTTGCGCCGTGAGCACGAAGGGTTCGTCAGAGATCTGGGTGGCTGGCGTCAGGCCTTTTTCCAGCGATGAGGCGTAGATAAAGGGCTTGAACGCCGAGCCTGGTTGCCGCCATGCCTGGGTGACGCGGTTGAAGTTCCCATCCTGGAAGTGGAAACCGCCGACCATGGCCTGTACCGCGCCGTCTTGCGGGCGCAGGGCGATCAGCGCAGCCTGCACGCTGGGCTTGTTGATCACTTCCCAGTAATCGCCGTTTTCATGCAGGTAGACAACTGAGCCGCGTCGTATGCGCAATTGATCACTGGCGTTCTTGACCAGGCCGCGCGCGACGATCTTCAGGGCGCGCTTGTCGGTCACTTCGATGACCTGTTGAGCCGTGCGCGCGACCACGATTTTGCTGGGGCTGGCTTCGAGTACGACCCCTGTGAGCAGATCATCGTTATCCGGATGCTCGTCCTGCAGGGCATCCAGCAAGGCATCAAAACGGGCATGGTCGGATTCGATGCCCGCAGGCAGGTCGATGTTGGCTTCCGGGCCGGGGTAACGGGCACGGCGCGTGTAATCGAGGATGCCGTCGCGCACGGACTGATAGGCCTTTTCCTGATCGGCCGAATCGACAGTGGTGTAGATGTTGAACCCGCGCGAGTAGATATCGTCCTGATAGACGTTGTAAAGCAGCTGGCGGGCCAGTTCGGCAACGTATTCGCCGTGGACAGAGTAGCCGCCGGCAGGCGTGCCAGGCGCTGAGCGCAGCACGATTTCCTGGTCTACGGCCTTCTGGTATTCCTCTTGGGTGAGATAACCCAGTGATTGCATGCGGCCCAGCACATACAGCTGGCGTGAACGGGCACGTTCGAAATTGGCAATCGGGTTGAAGCGCGAAGGTGCCTTCGGGACACCTGCCAGCATGGCGGCTTCCGCGGCTGTGACGTCCCATAGCTGCTTGCCGAAATAGGTGCGCGACGCCGCGGCAAAGCCGTAAGCCCGGTGCCCCAGATAGATCTGGTTCATGTAAAGGTCGAGGATCTGATCCTTGGTGAGCGTGGCCTCGATCTTGAATGTGAGCAGCAGTTCATAGAACTTGCGGGTATAGGTCTTTTCCGAAGATAGATAAAAGTTTCGCGCCACCTGCATGGTGATGGTGCTGGCCCCCTGAGATCGGGCCATGGTCGTCAGGTTGGCGAGCGCAGCGCGCACCACCCCCTTCCAATCTATGCCCCCGTGACGGTAAAAATTGTCGTCTTCGGCTGCTAGAATGGCCGCTTTCATGATGTCGGGGATTTCGTCGAAGCGCAGCACATTGCGCCGTTCTTCGCCGAATTCGCCGATCAGTACCTTGTCTGCCGTATAAATACGCAGTGGCTCCCGCGGGCGGTAATCGATCATGGCGCTGAGGTCGGGCAGGTTTGGCCAGGCAAGCGCCAGGGCGAGGGTGCCAAGCAGCACCCCAGAAAGCCCCAGGCCTGCGGCCAGGACCGTTGCCTTCAGCAGGAAACGGCTCAGCCATGAGCGCTGGTGGGAATTTTTTTCGGAGGATTGGGTATCGGTGCTCATCAGGGGCGATTTTAAGTCTTACGCCAGGGGGTGTTGATCGGGCGCAGGGGCATTATGTAACCGGATAATGCGGTAAAAGCGGGGTTCGACGCCCGTAAGCAGGTGATAATACACAAATGAATGGAGTTTTACCTTCTGCCGGCCAAGACCTGGAAACGGAACAACGGCTGTCCGGGTTAACGCTCCCCTATGAATACCCCGTCTTTCTGGTGGGGATGATGGGGGCTGGCAAAACGACTATAGGCCGTAGCCTGGCGCGTGTCCTGGGCCGGGAATTCCTGGATCTTGATCACGAGATCGAGGCCCGTTGCGGCGTCCGGGTCGCTCACATCTTCGACATCGAAGGGGAAGAAGGGTTCCGCAGGCGCGAACAATCGGTATTGGAAGAGTGCTCGGCACGCCCCGACCTGGTGCTGGCGACGGGCGGGGGGGCGGTGCTGGCGGCCGAAAACCGGCACTGTTTGAAGTCTCGCGGTGTTGTCGTATATCTGCGGGCCACCCCCGAAGACCTTTATCGCCGTGTCGCGCGTGACCGCAGCCGCCCCCTGCTGCAGACTGCCGACCCGCAGGCCCGCATCCGTGAACTTGTTGTAGCGCGCGAACCCTTATACGAGGAAGTTGCCGATATCGTCTTCGACACGGGCAGCGTCCCCGTGCAACAGGTTGTCAGGGCATTGATACCCCTGCTGCAAGGTTTCAAGGTGAAGAAATGACCATAGTGCGAGTGACCACCCCTGGTGGGGATTACCCCATTCATATTGAAGATGGCCGCCTGGATAGGCTGGGTGAAGCCATTCCGGCCAACGCGACAGCCATCGCCCTGGTGAGCAATTCCGCCATTCTTGCCTGCTATGGCGAACGGGTACGCAAGGCGCTGGCGCGGGCTGGCAAGCCCGTGGTGGAAGTCGTCTTGCCCGAAGGCGAAGCTCACAAGAGCTGGCAATCGCTCAACATGATTTTTGATGTTTTGTTACAAAATGGCCTGGATCGCAAGGCCGTGCTTGTTGCTTTTGGGGGAGGCGTGATAGGCGATATGGGCGGTTTTGCCGCAGCCTGCTACATGCGGGGCATCCGTTTCGTCCAGATTCCCACCACCTTGCTGGCTCAGGTCGATTCTTCGGTGGGCGGAAAGACCGCCATCAATCATCCCCTGGGCAAGAACATGATCGGCGCCTTTCACCAGCCGATTTCCGTCGAAATCGATCCCCATGTTCTGTCTACGCTGCCGCCGCGCGAGATTTCCGCCGGGCTGGCGGAAGTCATCAAATATGGCCTGATCATTGATGCAGAGTTTTTTTCCTGGTGCGAACAGCACGCTGTCGATTTGCGGGCATTGGACCCAGAAACCATCGCCTACGCGATCCGCCGCTCTTGCGAATTGAAGGCGCGGGTGGTTTCACAGGACGAACGGGAAAGCGGCATACGCGCCATTCTGAATCTCGGCCACACCTTTGGCCATGCGATTGAGGCGGGGCTGGGTTATGGGGAATGGCTGCACGGCGAGGCTGTCGGCTGCGGTATGGTGCAGGCGGCGGAACTCTCTGCAGATCTATTGGGTTTACCCCGTGAAGATGTCCAACGGGTGCGCGAACTGGTAAAGGCTATCGGCTGCCCGGTGGTGGCGCCTGATCTGGGCGATGCGCGCTGGGTCGAACTCATGCTGCACGACAAGAAGGCCGAGGGCGGGAAACTCCGTTTTGTGCTGCTGCCGCGGGTCGGCGAAGCCGAATGCCTGGATGTCGATGCGGCCGCCCTGGGGCCTGTGTTCAGGCGCACTGTGGGGAACTGACAGCATGCCGAGGCTCGCACCTTACGCCTGTGATCCCGAGCGAACTGCAGGCCGCCGCCATCCTGAAGCCGCCCCCCAGAGCCGCAATCATTTCCAGCGTGACCGTGACCGCATCGTGCATTGCAATGCCTTCCGGCTGC
>JBAYOJ010000150.1:0-6535 GCA_041678385.1 Burkholderiaceae bacterium
CAGCCACGGTGGCTGACACTGCGGCCCCGCTTGCTGCGCCTGCCGATCAGGGCGGGTTCGCGTCCGTGGCGCAGCTTTTGAAGCAAGGGGGGCAGTCGCAGCGCTTGGATCCACGTCGGGTTCCCACTGAAGGTACGGCCGTTCCGGCCCACGACATGTCGCGGGAAACGGCCCCCTCGTTGCGGCCTGTCAGTGGCGATCTGCATTCCCTGCGGGAGCAGGTGGCGGGCTGCGAGGCCTGTGGCCTGCACGAGGTGCGTGGCCAGACGGTATTCGGCGAAGGTGCCGTGCAGTCGCCACGCTGGATGTTCATCGGCGAGGCGCCCGGCGAATATGATGACAGTGTGGGCCAGCCGTTCCAGGGCAGGCCGGGCGAATTGCTGCGGGCCATGCTGGCGTCTGTGGGCATCACTGACACGGCCCAGGTCTATTTCACCAATGTGCTGAAATGCCGGCCCATGGGGAATCGCAGCCCGGAAGCTGACGAAATCGCATCGTGTCTGCCATTTTTGAGGCGTCAGATCAGCCTGTTGCAGCCCGCCTGTCTGGTGGCTTTGGGTCGGGTGTCAGCGGGCACTTTGCTGGGCCGCAGTGAAGAGCTCGACGCCCTGCGCAACCGTGTGCATGCTTTCGTGGATGATGACGGCCGCAGCATCCCTTTGATCGTGACTCATCACCCGGTATCCTTGCTGCTGCACGCACAGCTTAAGGCCGACGCCTGGCGTGACTTCAACCTGCTGCGCGACCACGGCAAGCTGTAGGAAATAGCGCTTCAGCGCTTCAGCGCCTGGCCGTGGCCGTGTTGACCGATGGTGTCCTGCAGGCCTGGGTTTTCACGATGGTTGAGCCGGTTCCAGCGCATGATCACGAGCATCAGCGTGGCGACGAGTGACCCGAAGATGACGATGATCATGTTGATGGGCAGCTGTAGCCAGAGCATCAGACTATAAACGGCCAGCATGAGCAGAATATTCAACTGTTCGTTGAAGTTTTGCACAGCGATGGAATGGCCGGCCGAAAGCAGGACGTGGCCGCGGTGTTGCAGCAGTGCATTCATGGGCACGACGAAATAACCCGACAGCCCGCCGATGATCAGCAATAAGGTGTACACCGCCCATTTGTCATGGACGAGCGGCATGAGCATGACTGTGAAGCCCATGGCAATACCGATGGGCAGCACGGAAAGCGCCCGGCGCAAAGGCACCCGGCCGGCCAGCATGGCGCCGACCACGGTGCCAATGGCGGCGACCCCCATCAGCACCGACGATTGATCCAGCCGATAACCCAGGTGTTGCGCGCCCCATTCAATAACGATGAACTGCAGCGTTGCCCCGGCGCCCCAGAACAAGGTAGTGACCGCCAGCGAAATCTGGCCTAGTTTGTCGTGCCACAGAATGCGTACATAGTCGGAAAATACGGCGATCAGCTTCACAGGATTGCGTTCTTGCCGAGGGTAGGTGACGTTGGTGCGGGGAATGGCCAGATTCGTCAGCGCGGCCGCCATGTAGATGATGCCGATAAGCAGAATGGCGGCTTCGGTGCGGGTGTGCACCACCGCGTTGATCCAGGGGTGGGAAAGCAGCGCCTCTGAAATGGTGGGGTTGATGAGCAGCCCCCCCACAACGGTGCCGATGATGATGGATACGACAGTGAGCCCTTCGATCCAGCTGTTGCCTTTGACGAGATCTTGCGGCGGCAGCATTTCAGTGACGATGCCGTATTTGGCCGGCGAGTACGCTGCCGCGCCGACGCCGACCAAGGTATAGGCGATGAAAACGGCAGCCAGTTGCGAATCGTTGGACAGACCGAAACTCTGGCAGCCGAACATCAGGGCGCAGCCGGCCATCTTGACGGCATTGGTGACGAACATGACGCGGCCCTTGGGCAGGGTGTCGGCGAAGGCGCCAACGAAGGCCGCCAACGCTACATAGGCGAGGGCGAACCACCACTTCATCATGGGGGCCATCCAGTCGGGGCCGTGCAAGTCTGCAATAAGCGCAATGGCAGCGATCAGCAAGGCATTGTCGGCGACTGACGACAATGCCTGGGCAGTCATGACGAGATAAAATCCTCTGTTCAACAGTGATCCCGTTTTTCTTGAAGCCGACCATGCGTAAGAGGGCCGTTTGTGGCTTGTGGTTTCAAAGGTTACTGAGTATAGCGGCGGGCGGATGCGCGAAAACAAAAAATAATAACGCCTTTTGCATTTCAGGTCGGTTGGCGGGCCTTTGGCCCGCTAGGAGCCTGTCGGGCTCCTAGGGGTGGGTTATCATAGCCTGCGATCAGGGCGCCCATTTTTATTTCCTTTTCCACTGTGCGACTCACACAGATCAAACTCGCCGGCTTCAAGTCGTTCGTCGATCCGACGGTCATCCCAACGCCCAGTCAACTGGTCGGTGTGGTCGGCCCGAATGGTTGCGGCAAGTCGAATATCATCGATGCCGTACGCTGGGTTCTGGGCGAATCCAAAGCCTCCGAATTACGTGGCGAGTCGATGCAGGACGTCATCTTCAACGGCTCCAGCAACCGTAAGCCTGCCGGGCGCGCCTCGGTCGAACTCGTTTTCGACAATAGCGAAGGGCGTGTACCAGGGCAGTGGGGCGCCTATGCCGAAATTTCCGTCCGCCGTGTACTGACCCGTGATGGCACCAGCAGCTATTACATCAATGGTCAGCAAGTCCGGCGCCGCGACATTCACGACATCTTCCTGGGCACCGGCCTGGGCGCCCGGGGCTATGCCATCATCGGGCAAGGGATGATCAACCGCATCATAGAAGCCAAGCCGGAAGAACTGCGAGTGTTCCTCGAAGAGGCAGCGGGCGTGTCCCGTTACAAGGAACGCCGGCGGGAAACCGCCAATCGCTTGTCGGACACCCGCGAGAATCTGGTCCGGGTTGAAGATATTCTGCGCGAACTTGCCAGCAACCTTGAAAGGCTGGAAGCCCAGGCCGAAGTCGCCCAGCGCTATCGAGGCATGCAGCAGGAAGGCGAACTCAAGCAGCACCTGCTTTGGCTGCTGCGCGAGCAGGCGGCGCGTGAAGACAGACAGCAGAAAGCCGTGGCCATAGAGCAGGCTCAGGCAGAGCTCGAATCGGCCATGGCGTCCATGCGTGCCGGAGAAGCAGCGCTCGAATCGCGTCGTCAGGCTCATTATGCGGCCAGCGATGCGGTGCACACCGCGCAAGGGCGGCTCTATGAGGCAGCGGCAGGGGTCAGCCGCCTCGAAGCTGAGATCCGGCATGTCAGCGAATCGCGCAATCGTCTGCATGCGCGCCGCCAGCAGTTGCAGACCCAGCAACAGGAATGGCAGGAACAGCAACGGCATTGTGCGCAGCAGCTCGATGAACTTGAATCTGAGCTCGAAACAGCGGCCGCCCGCGCCGAAGAGCTGCGCGTTCAGGCCGAGGATGCTCGGGATGAGCTGCCTGGGGTTGAGCAGTCCCTGCGGCAGGCGGCGGTGGAGCGCGACGCACTTCGCCTGGAACTGTCCAAGGTCGAGCAGGCGCTGGCCCTGGCAGCGCAGGCACAACGGGATGCTGATCGTCAGTTGCAGGCGCTGGCCCAGCGCCGTGAAAGGCTGGAGCAGGAACGCCGTACCATCGATGTGCCGGATCCTTCCTTGCTTGATCGTTTGCAGGGTGACTGCGCAGCCATGGAGGAACAGCTCGAAGAGGCACAGGCGCAGCTGGGTGAGCTGGAAGCGCGTCTGCCGGGGCTGGATGATGAGCGCCGCAAGGCTCAGTTGGTGGCTCAGGAAGAAGCCCGCAAGCTGGCTGGCCTGGAAGCCAGGCTGGCGGCATTGAGCCGCTTGCAGGAAGATGTCCAGAAGCAAGGGGCGCTGCAGCCTTGGCTGGAACGGCACGGCCTGGCGGGGCTGGGGCGTCTTTGGCAGCGGCTGCATATTGAAGAAGGTTGGGAAACCGCGCTTGAATCCGTGTTGCGTGAGCGTATGTCCGGGCTTGAGCTGCGCCAGCTTGAACAGGCGGCTGCGCTGAGTACCGATGCGCCACCGTCGCGGCTGGCGCTCTATCAGGTGCCGGCGGCTGCTGCGCCGCCGGCGCCGGCCTTGCCTTTGCGGCCGTTGGCCAGCCTGTTGCGGGTCAACGATCCCGATTTACGCAGCCTGCTGAATGATTGGCTGTTGGGCGTTTATGTCTGCGATGATTTGACGCAGGCAATGTCCATGCGCGCCCGGCTGCAGCCGGGCATGGCGCTGGTGGTAGAACAGGGTCATGTCGTCGACCGTCACAGCATCCGCTTCTACGCCGCCGATTCCGAGCAGGCCGGCCTGCTGGCGCGTCAGCAGGAAATTGAGCATTTGCAGCGTGATATCAAGGGTCAGCAGCTCATGGCCGATCAGGCGGTGGCTCAAGCCGCAAGGGCGGAAACCACCAGCCAGCAGGCTTCCCAGGCCATGGGGCCGGCGCGCCTGCGGGTGTCAGAGATCACAAGCCGCCTGCATGATGTGCAGTTGGAGCATTCCCGCCTGCGTCATCTGGCCGAGCAGTCCGGCGAGCGCGAAGCGCGCCTGGCTTCCGACTTGGCAGAAATCCGCATGCAGGTTGAAGATCTGGCGGCCATTCGTGCCGAAGCCGAAGAACGTTTCGAATCCCTGGACGAGCAGCTGGCCGAGCAACAGACTCGTTTTTCAGATGCCGAAATGTCTGGCGAAAGCCAGCATGAGCGCGCCGAAGCGGCCCGACAGCGCCTTCGCGACCTTGAGCGGCAGGCACAGGAAGCCGAGTACGCGCAGCGCGCGCTGCAATCCCGCCAGGCCGATCTACAGCGCAACCGTCAGATGGCTGAAGAACAAGAGCGGCGTGCTGTCATGGACCTCGAAGGCTTGCAGGGTGAACTCTTCGAGCTTGATGTCGCTGCAGCAGAAGCGGGTCTGCAGGAAGCCCTGGAACGGCGTGCAGCCTGCGAGGAAGCGCTGGCGCAAGCCCGTATCGAACTGGATAATATTGCTGCTACTTTACGTAGTGCAGATGAAGAAAGGATGACGCTGGAGCGTTCGCTTGAACCGCTACGGGCCCGGATCACCGAGTTGCAGCTTCAAGAGCAGGCGGCGCGTCTGGCCGTTGAGCAGTTCGCGGAACAACTCGATGCCAATAAGGTGGACCGCAGCGCCTTGCGGCGTCGGCTGGATGAACAATCGGCCGAGTGGCGGCGCGTGGGCTGGCTGCAATCCGAAGTGCAGCGCCTTGCGCGTGCGGTGGATGCTCTGGGGCCAGTGAACCTGGCCGCTCTTGACGAGCTGACGGCCGCCCGTGAACGCAAGGATTTTCTGGACGCTCAGCACGCCGATCTGATGCTGGCCATTGAAACGCTGGAAGACGCGATTCGCAAGATCGATCGTGAATCGCGTCAGTTGCTTCAGGAAACCTTCAATATCGTCAATGGGCACTTCGGCGAACTGTTTCCCCGCCTGTTTGGCGGCGGCGAGGCCAAGCTCACCATTACGGGCGAAGATCTGCTGGATGCTGGCGTGCAGGTCATGGCGCAGCCGCCAGGCAAGCGCAATAGCACCATCCACCTGCTGTCGGGGGGTGAAAAGGCGCTGACCGCCACAGCCCTGGTGTTTGCCTTGTTCAGGCTTAATCCCGCGCCGTTCTGCCTGCTGGACGAGGTTGACGCTCCCTTGGATGATGCCAATACTGAACGCTACGCCAGCCTGGTCAGCAGCATGAGCGAACACACACAGTTTCTTTTCATTTCACACAACAAGATCGCCATGCAGATGGCCCGGCAGCTTATCGGCGTTACGATGCAGGAACAAGGCGTATCGCGTATCGTCGCGGTCGACATAGAATCTGCCTTGCAGCTTGCTGAGGCATGAACATGGGCCTGAATAATAACGAGGAAGGACGCCACCCGGCGATTCCTCACGGAGTATCGGCATGAAGCAATATCGTGATCTCAACGGGGTTGGCAATGAGTGATCTGCAAATCGGTTTGATCCTGCTGGGGGTAGTACTCATTCTGTTGGTGCTGCTTTTCAATTGGTGGCAGGACCGTCGGGTGCGCAAACAGATGCAGGAACGTTTTCCAGAGCGCGAAGACGACCCTTTGCTCGGGCCGGGGCCATCGCCTGGCGGCGGCCGTCGCGAGCCAGGGTTCGCGGCAAGCCTGGCACCGAATCCTGTGCCAGACGAAGGCGATGATCCTGCCGAAGTTGACCCGGCGACTGAAGTGGTGATCGACATTGCCTTCGCCCAGCCGGTTTCCAGCGATCAGCTTCAAGCCGCTACCCAAGGCCTCTACCGGGTCGGCAACAAGCCTGTCCGGCTCTTTGCTGAAAAAGACGGCGGTGGGCACCGGGCCCGTCTGCGCCCGTCGGAAGACTATGTTTCCATGCAGTTGGCTGTATTGCTGGCCAATCGCAGCGGCCCGCTCACGGAAATCGAATGGTCTGAACTATGGACGATTGCGCAAGGCATTGCAGAAAACTTTGATGGTTCTATGGAAGGCCCCGAGCAGAACGAGGTCGTTGATCTGGCGCGCCGTCTGGACGCCATCTGCGCGGAATTGGATG
>JBAYOJ010000151.1:0-6523 GCA_041678385.1 Burkholderiaceae bacterium
CGGCGATTAGTCACTGGGTCAATGAGCGCGGAAGAAGAAGGATGGTCGATTGGGCACGCCCCCGTGATGACCAGCGCCACCCCGCGCTCGACGCGTGACGCGTAATAAGGTCCGTACTTCTCGGACGGCAGACCATCGACGATCCAACCGCGATTCATCGCAGGCATGATAAAGCGGGTTTTCAACGTGATGTTTTTCAGTCGAAACGGTTGGAAAAGGGGCGACAGGTCCACTGCGGCGGTCATGACTAGGTTCCGCCTAAACGTTGGGCTAAATTCACCATTCGCGCCAACACGCCATCGGGATCGTCGGAGCGCAGACTGGGCGGTGGCATCTGCAACATCCCGCCATCGACAACCATATGCTGACCTGTGACAAAACTGGCCTCATCACTAGCGAGGAAGAGTGCCATTCGCGCCACGTCTTCTACCCGTCCCGCCATGGGTAAAGGCTGAGCCTCTTGAAAAATGTCGTCGATATTTTGGCGATAAGCTTGAAAAGTGCCTTTAGCAAAACCGAACTCGCGCTCGTACGCCGGTGTAGGAATAGTGCCGGGGCAAATAGCGTTGACGCGGATTTTGTGGGGCGCGAACTCCGCCGCTGCCATGCGTGTCAGATGGATGAGCCCAGCCTTAGCAACCGAATAGGCAACGGTGGAAATGCCCACCCCCATACCGGCGATCGAAGCCGTATTGATCACTGCGCCGCCACCGCGCTGGCGCAACGCAGGTAGCGCATGCTTCATACCCATGACCGCCGCGCGCAGGTTGAGGGCGAGTGTTCGATCCCACACCATTTCATCCATCTCAGCGATGGGCAGATGTTCTGGGTCGTTACCGCCTGCATTATTGAAAAGAATATCCAAGCCGCCAAAGCGATGCACGGCCGTCTCCACAGCCTGGCGCACTTGGTCTTCGCGGGTGACATCACAATGGACGAAAATCACCTTGTCGGGGAATCGCGCCTCCTGCTCGGCACCTATCTCTGCCTGCAGATCAGCGATCACCACACTCGCCCCTGAGGCAACGAACAGCTCCACTGTGGCTGCGCCAAAACCCGAGCAGCCACCAGTGATCAACGCCACTTTATTTTGCAATTTGTTCATATTGAACTCTACTTTATGATTATGTTCGCGACCGCGCAGGCCGCTCCGTCAATACAGCGTATTCAGTGATTCGTTGGAAAAATCCTTCAGCTCGTCGAGGCGGTGCTCCTTCACTTTCACCACCCAGCTCGGATCGTTGAGAAGGGCGCGGCCCACGGCAACGAGATCGAACTCCCCTCGCGCCAGCTGCTCTAGCACGCCATCAAGTGATGCGGGCGACGAGGTCTTGCTCGACACCATATTCTCCATGTATTCACTGTTAAGCCCCACGGAACCCACGGCGATAGTGGGCTTCCCGGTAACTTTTTTCGCCCAACCCGCAAAGTTAAGAGGAGAACTGTCAAACTCCGGCTCCCAAATACGGCGCTGGGAACAATGGAAGCAGTCCACGCCAGCTTCCGCGAGAGGTTGCAGCCAGGCTTCCATCTCCTTCGGTGTTTCTGCGACCTTGGCGTTGTAGTCGACAGACTTCCACTGAGAGACGCGCAAGATCAGGGGATAATCCTCTCCCACTGCCTGACGGACAGCCCTGACCACCTCGACGCCGAAACGCACACGGTTGCTTAAGTCTCCGCCGTAGCGATCGTTGCGCAGGTTGGTGCGGTGCCAGAAAAACTGGTCAATTAGGTAGCCATGTGCACCGTGCAGCTCAACGGCGTCAAAACCCAGTGCTTTGCTGGCGCGAGCCGCGTCGGCAAAAGCCCTAACCGTATCGGCAATAGCTTCTTCGGTCATGGGTTCGTCGCGCCGTGCCGACGGGTCGTCGGGCACAAAGATTCCGGACGGGCTGTCGATCAGACCAGGCAATACCTCGCCAGTGAATGGATGCATCGAGGCCCCAGCATGCCATAGTTGGGGCGCGATCACGCCGCCCGCCGCATGCACCTCGGCGACGACCTTCTTCCAGCCCGCCAGCGCTTCGTCACCCCAAAAGTGCGGTACCTGTCGATCATAGGTGGGTACCGGGCGCTCTATGACGGTACCTTCGGTAACAATCAGTCCGACCTCGTTTTCAGCCCGGCGACGGTAGTAGGCGGCAACGTCATCCGTTACCACACCGCCCGGCGACATCAGCCGCGTCATGGGCGCCATGACAATGCGATTGGGTAAGCGCAATGATTTCAGTTGGAACGATTCGAATAGGGTATCAATTTTTGTCATGGGTATCCCGCTGGTTCGGACTTCGCAAACGATGTTTGTTCCCATCTGGTAATCGCGTATCCGGCACAAATTTATCGTAATGTTGAAGACTTCAACATTGGAAAATATACTTGAGTGCGTTTTTAGCTGTCAACCATTTGGCGGTGAATCTTTATAGACAGCACCCCGGGAGTCACAAACAACTGGCGCAAGGCTGGCAACACACTAATCTCCCTGATTTAATACGGCCGCCCGCGTTAGTGCGCCCTATCTCCAACCCGAATAAAACAAAGAGTCATTTATGAGTTATCACCACGGCGATCTCAAATCCGCTTTACTGGACCGTGCCGAGGACGTTATCGCCGAACACGGCCTGGAGGCCGTCAAGCTCAGTTCGCTAGCAAGAGACCTCGGCGTATCCCACAGCGCCCCAGGGCGTCATTTCAAGGACCGCATGGCACTGCTTGTTGAGCTGGCCATTCGCGCTCTTGAAATGTTGATGCACGACATCAACGACGCCAAAGGCATGTCAGACCCCAGCCCGCGAGTGCGCCTGAACACGCTGCTCAAGGTTCAGATTGAGAGCGTTATCAAACGACCAGCTCACTACTACCTACTCGGCAGCGCTGAGATTTCTCTTGCTGCCGGCGAACGCTACGACACGATGATCGCGGCCTATACCGAGCTCCATCAGCGCTGTACACGGGATGCGCAGGCAGATGGCTGGCGGGCAGATGAGAACGCCGACGACGTCGCCATTCTCGCTTTGGCTCTTACAATTGGCCTTCAAACCAACGCGCACTTTTCCCGTAAAGCAAAGGGAAAATTAACCAGAAACACCCTCGTCAAAGGCACCAAGGATGTCCGCAATGTCCTCAAGGCCATCGACCTCTTTATCCCCTGCGAGGGGCCCGCTGGCAACGGCGACTAAGTCAGCGGTGCCGACCCTGTTATCGCCAATGCCGACCAGATCACAAAATGATGCCGATACTGCCTTGCGGCTGCAGCAGGTCGTTATCTAGACAGGCACGTTTTTCCTGAATACGGAAACTGTCACCTTCGCGGAGTAATTTATAGAAATAACGCCCAACGTAAGTGGTCACCATACCGCGGCGCGCCCTATAAATAAGAAATGTCGCTCTAGCGCGAATCTTATTGCCGTCCTCTTCAAGAATGCGCACATTGCTTATCATGTGTCGCACATTGGAGCGCGGAGACTCCACATAGGCAGACTTTTTAAGTAGGCGTTCGACACGGCCGCGGATCATGCGGATGTCATCATGGGCGAGAAACACCACCGCGCCTTGCTCAATGGTATCCGGGTTTTCGACATTCAAAGGCGGAATCAGGTACCGGCCATCTTCCGTAAACAGCTCCTGCCATTTATCGAGCTGCCAGCTATCCAGCAGGTCAACCTCGTCGAGGATGAATGTTTCCACATCCCTCAACAATTCGTCATTTCTTACCATTGATTGTTCTCCACCCTATTCCAGCGTTTCCGCGCCGGCAATGATTCGATCCCATTGGGTCCACCAGGCACGCTGCTGGGTCTCGTCAAAAATATTGCCGCGAGCGGTGAGGAAGTCCGCGTCTGCACCCATTTTTTTCATACCTTTTGAATAATCCAGCCACATGTCGGGCGAGTGCTCACTGCCCTCACGGATACGCTCGAAAATCTCGTAATCGTCCGGATGGGCAAATCCTGCAGGTCCGGTAAATGTGAGATGGTTATCGAGACGCACATTGCGGAGAATCGCAGGCTCGTCGATCGGCGCCATCGCCCATATGTTCATGCTGAGACTGCCTGGAGTCTCCGGGTACATGGTTCTGATGGAGATACCCACGTTATCGACAATAACCATGTTAGGGAAAATACTCAGGTTGCGCGACGTGGTAGCAATTCGATCGGCACGCGCTTGTCCGAAGCGCTCCACCAGTTCTTGTTTCTTCTTCTCGATGATTGGCTTGGTCTCCTCGCCAAATGCGGGAATCCAGAATGCAATGGGCCTACCCACCGCATAGCTGTTCTCCCACACGTTGTGGCCATTGCCCAAGCCACCGGCGAAACCCTGGAACAGGGTGTCATTTGTTTTCGGGTTGTTCGTGCGGCTAAGAACAAACTCGAAATAGGTAGAATGCAACACAAAGCCATGGTAGACGTCCGTCAGGTTATCGGTAAGCAGTTTCCAGTTGCCACCGTTCACCAGGTGCTGACTCCCGCCGATTACCTCCATACCCACTTCCGACTGATCAGCGATCAAATCGAGATACTCTTTGGTGCCGCCCAAATACGTCACCAAGTCCACCGCCTTTGGATTGAAATTGACAAAATACCAGCCGCGATAATTTTCCAGACGTGGCACGGGGTTGAGGTTGTAGCGACCGTCATCGTTGAAACACTCGTCATAGCCACCCACGGGATCCGCCTGGTCACGCAGCTTGCCTTCACCGTCGAATACCCAGCCATGGTAAGGGCAGGTAAAAACAGGCTGGGTACCGCTGGGCTTCACTTCAAGCATGGCGCCACGGTGCGTGCACACGTTGAAAAAAGCGTGAACCTCGCCGTTCTTGTCGCGATTGAAGATCAGATTTCGCCCGCCCACTTGGCGAGTAACAAAAGACCTCGGCGTCCGAATTTCGGACTCGTGCCCAAGATAGAGCCAGCACTTACTGAAGATCAGGTCTCGCTCCTTCCTGAACACCTCTTCATCAGTAAATGCCCGCTTGTCGACCTCAAAGCGGCCTTTGGCTTCATCAATTCTGAGATATTCGGTCAGTGCACGGCGCGGACGCAAAGCTGCGGGATGCCTGGCAACTTGGTTGGACATGGTCAGCTACCTCCAAAAGGTATAGTGGGCCGATGGTATGGCCGGTGCTGGAAATTGAATCAGACGCAAATTAATTCGAAAATTTATATCAGATGATAAAATACTAGCCACTCCACCCAGGGCTGTCAATAACGACAGCGCACCGAAAGGTGGAGAAAAACCAACACTTGCCAAAGCGACCGGGGTTTACAACAATCCCCGGCCAACGCACTGTTCGTGCGCTTACTTTACATGAGGTCTATCCGATGTCCGATGCCCGTGAACGCATCCTGGAATCCGCCGTGAAAATCTTCGCCGACAATGGCTTCAACGGCGCCAGTACGCGGGCCATTGCAGGAGCTGCCGGCGTTCATCAACCGGCCATCGCCTATCACTTCAAGAACAAGAACGAGTTATGGAAATGCGCGGTATCTTCCGTGTGGAACGACTTCATGGCCGCCCTCAACGAAAAGATGGCGACAATGCCCGAGGATGCCGACCGCACCTACGAATTCGTGAAATTCTACCTGCGCTACAACGCCGAGGTACCCGAGACCATCATTTTCGTCATTCAGGAAAGCGCACGCAGCGATGAACGCAGCCAGTGGTTCATCCACAACCTGCTGTCGCCCCAGGCGGGCAAGCTCTACCACGCCATGATCGGGCGCGAATGGCCGGAGCGTGGCAGCGAAGAGTCTCTGCGCGCGATCAGCATGCTCAGCCTGCTCACCGGCTCGACGCGAATTTTCTTCCAGCGCGCCGCCGCCGCCGAAGCCAGCGGCGTCGACCCGCGCTCCAAGGCCTTCATCCGCATTCACGCCGAAACGGTGACGACGGCCGTCAAGGCGTTGCTGCAGGGCTGACCTTCATGGCTTCGCGACAGCGCACCGCTGCCGGGTTTCCGCTACCGCGTCAGCCCAGTCTACGGACTGATCGATTTGTGGATGGTGATTAGAAGCGATACTCAGCTGTCAATGTCGCGTTGCGCGGCGCACCGAACACGTTGCCACCAGTGGACCAGCCGACGTTGGAGTAGTAGTACTTGTCGAACAGGTTGTTGACCGCCAACCGCAGGTCGAGTTGATCAGTCGGACGATAGCCGACCTGCAGGCCGAAGAGGGCGTAATCCTTCTGTTCGGCCTGGCCGCCCCATGAGCCCTTGACACTATTTTGCGCGTAGACATTGCCGCCGATGCGCCAACGCGACAAGTCGCCGGGCAGTTTGTACATGGTGGACAGCTTGAACTGATTGCGCGGCAGTTCCGGGCTGTACTGCGTGCCGATCAGGTTCTTGTCCGTGTCCTTAGTGTATTCAGCGATGAGGTGGGTGAAGCCGGCCGCGATCTGCCAGTTGGGCGTCAGCGCGCCGCTGATTTCGAACTCCACGCCTTCGCTCTCTATCTCGCCCGAAGCGCGCTGGCAGTACCCCCAACCGACACCGGGGCAGGGGTTGGGGCCGGTGAGATCATCC
>JBAYOJ010000152.1:0-6505 GCA_041678385.1 Burkholderiaceae bacterium
AAAGGGTCATACGGAACTGTACAGGGGGGCCGAATACGTGGTGGATTTCCTGCCTAAACTACGGGTGGACGTGGTGCTGCCCGCCGGCATGGTAGAAGCCGCCATCGATGCCATCATCAAGGCGGCCTACACGGGCAAGATTGGTGATGGCAAGATTTTCGTCATGCCTGTAGAGCAGGTGGTGCGCATTCGTACCGGCGAAAGCGGCATCGACGCGCTGTAGGGCTTGTTTTCTTTTTTGCCGATTGCCTGGCGGGTGTTGCTCAGAGCCTGCTTGAGCTGGCAACCAGCCAGAATTCGGGCAGGAAGGCTTCTGCTACCAGCAGGGGCTGACCCAGGCGCCAGAATACGGAACAGCGGGCCAGCACGGCACCGGCCGCCGGGCACTTGCCGCCCAGGTGGCCATGCAGGGACCGGTAAAGTGGATGCTGGCCATGCAGGCGGCAGACAAAAAACGGTGAACGCGAAATCTGGGCATTGTGGTAGAGCATGTCGGCCAGCGGCCGCGTGCGCAGGCGCCTGATACCCTGCCACAGGCTGCGCGATGCCTTGAGCGGCGTAAAGCTGCGGGCGAAAACACTGTCGGTCCCGTCTATGGCCATGCAGATTTCGCGCAGCCATACTTCGCTGCGGGCGGGGCGCGACAGCATCCAGGACTCTTCAGGGTGCAGGCTATCAACCGTTTCCCGCATGACGCGCAAATCGACCCGGCCAAGGCGGCGCAAGCCCGCAGTGAGGGCATCGGGGCGGAACAGCCAGAATTTCTGATGTGAAGTGAGAGAAGGCGGGGCTGCGGGCTGCCAGCCGCTGTATCTGCAGGGTACAAGTTCCATAAGGTGTATTATCGCCAAAGACATACAATGCTGCCCATGGAAAAAATACGAATCTCCAAGCTTCTGGCCGAACAAGGCCTGTGTTCGCGGCGCGAGGCCGACGCCTATATCGAGCGTGGCTGGGTGCGCGTCGACGGCGTGGTCGTGTCGGAACTTGGCAGCAAGGCCTGGCCGCACCAGAAAATCACCCTGGAAAAGCAGGCCAGGCAGCGCCAGACCTCGCGCGTCACGATTATTCTCAATAAACCGGTGGGGTATGTATCCCATCAAGCCGAACACGGGTATCGGCTGGCTGTTTCGCTGATCACCCCGGAAAACCTCTATCGCGCGCAGAAACAGTCGCAGCGCTTCGATCCCAATCATCTGCGAGGCCTGGCGCCCGCAGGGCGGCTGGACATCGATTCCCAGGGTCTGCTGGTATTGACGCAGGATGGCCGTATTGCACGGCAGCTGATAGCCGAAGACAGCACCATCGATAAAGAATACCTGGTCAGGGTGGAAGGCAATATGGTGACCAACGGTCTGTCCAAGTTGCGCCACGGCCTGTCGCTTGACGGTGCGCCGCTCAAGCCGGCTGAAGTCGAATGGCAGAATGAAGACCAGTTACGCTTCGTGCTGCGCGAAGGCAAGAAGCGGCAGATCCGCCGCATGTGTGCCCTCGTCGGGCTGAAGGTGGTGGGCCTGAAGCGAGTGCGCATGGGGCGCATCGTGCTGGGCGATCTGCCACAAGGCAAATGGCGCTATCTGAGGGAAGGCGAGCGTTTTCTGTAGTGGGTCAGCGTCCTTCCCTTTTTAACTGAAGCGGGTCAATCGATCAGGACGCCGTTTTCATGGAAGGGGAAAGGGCCGGGCCAGGATCCGATCACGGCGGTATGGGTCACCAGACGGTGTTCTTGCGCATTCCATGCATGAATGCGAAATGCCGGGGGTTCCAGCATCCAGTCTGATTCGGCGTCGGGCGCCAAATTAAGGGTGACCTGATGCGCCGGACCAGGGGCCGTTGCTGCAATCGTCCCTCCGAAACGAGTTTCTATGGGCCTGTGGAGATGGCCGCATACGATGCGCTCCACGTTGGAATGACGGGCCACGATTTTTTCAAGATGTGGTGCGCCGGCAAGCAGGCCAATTTCATCCATGTGGCCGATCAGGGTCCCGAAGGGAGGGTGATGCATGGCAATGATAACGGGCCGGTCGGTGCTGTTTTTCAGCTCCTCCTCAAGCCAGTCCAGGCGGTTTCCGCAGAGTTCGCCATGGCTTTTTCCTGCCACGCATGTGTCCAAGGTGATCAGCCGCAGCGGGCCGATATCGACCGTGTACTGGATGAATCCGGCACTTCCCAAGTATTCGTGATCTGGAAAGGCAGCACGAAGCTGGTCTCTGTTGTCGTGATTCCCGGGCATCAGATAAAAAGGAATCCCCAGAGGAGCGAGCAGAGCTCGCAGGTGTTGGTATTCTTCTGGACGCCCGAAATCAGTCAGATCGCCGGTCATGATGACGGCTTGCGGCGCCTGCCGCAGTGAAGCAATCGATTGGACAGCCTCTTGTAGATATGGAGCGGTGTCCAGGCGCCCGTATGCGAGCTGGCCGGCCTGCCGGATATGGGTGTCTGTAAGCTGGACGATGGAAGTAAGCATGAGTTTCAAGCTCAGGAAGTAGGGTTCGGTTGGAGTGGGATCGGGTCAGGGCGCGATATCGGCGGATTCGCCGCGTCTCACGCTGTACTTGAGAATCCGGCTGTCCGATCCCGTCAATGTGGCGTTCTCGTCAATGGCTGCCGCCAGGGTGTATATCGCTTGTCGACCAAGCTCCATATTCGGCTGCACGATGGTCGTCAATTGCGGTGTCAGGTCGAGCCCAAGCGTAATTCCATCGAAACCCACCACGGACAGGTCGGCCGGTACAGACAGGCGGCATTCATACGCTGCCCGCATGCCACGAATCGCCAGCAGATCGTTGGAGCAGACGAGAGCACTGGGTCGGTTCTTTTTCAGCAGATGGTCTGAGATTTTTTCTATGGCCGCATCCATGAATGGGACTTCGATCAGATAAGGCACGGATATATCGTGCTTCTCAAGGCCGAGCAGGTAGCCTCGATAACGCTGCTGTGCACGGTCCGATGCCGACAGTTGCCCAGCCAGCATGGCGATACTCCGGTGGCCGTGCTTGACCAGGCGGCTTACGATTTCAACGACTGCACTTTCGCTGTCGACCGTAATGCAAGGGTGACCGGGGTGATGGTTGTATATCAAAACATAGGGCAGCTTGCGCGCCTGCAGCATATCAAGTGCCGGTGAATCGGCGGGGTTTGACACGACCAGCGCCAGGCCGTCGACATTAGCCGCAATCAAGCGGTTTACCGCCATCTTTTCGTTTTCCAGCACGTAGTCCGTCGTGATCGGCATGATGGCATAGTCACGTTCCTGTGCGGCGAGCGCGATGCCGTCGAGACATTCTGAAAAGACGGGGTTCAGCAGTGTCGGGAGAACGATGCCCAAGGTTCGGCTGCGGCGCGTGCGCAGGACTCGTGCAGAGCTGTTGGGGATATATCCTAATTCAGCGGCAATGCGCTGGACTCTCTGGCGCGTTTCTTCGGTGACCTTATCGGGTGAGCTGAAGGTACGTGATACCGTTGCTGTCGAGACCCCGGCACGCAGAGCCACATCCTGAATATTCATGTGTTCGAGTCGGCACCAATATGTGGAAAACGGGCTTTGGCCTTGGCTCCTGCAGCCCCGCTGGAACGAACATAGCGTGATGTGTCGTCCCGGACAGCACGGAAGCTCCAGTCTGGGAAGCGGCCTGATTGAGCTGCCACATCCTTCAGGAATAGCCGGCGTTTCTGGCTGGCCAGGATATCTTTGTGCAGGGCATCTGGATCCCAGTCTTCCATTAAGGACGACAACAGGCGGTCGACATCTGGCTGATAACGCGTCTCTTGCGCAAGATTGCGTAGCTCGTCAGGATCTTCTTGAAGATGATAGAGCTGGAGGGGATATCCGTGCGTATAGATCAGCTTGAAGTCATCCTGGCGCAGCATTCTGGCGGGGGCGATGACTCCCATGTCGGTATATTCTGAAATAATCGGCCGTGTTTCCATTGTGGATGCCTGGCCATTCAGCACAGGCAGCAAGGAACGGCCATCGATGGGGTCCACGTATTCGGGTTCATGACCGGAAAAATCCAGCAGAGTGGGCAGGAGGTCAAGCAGGGACACCGGGTCTTTGATTCTGCGCTTGCCGGATACCCCCCATTTTTCCGCTCCATGAACGATCAGCGGTATACGCACCGAAGGTTCAAAGAAATTCTGCTTGTACCACATGCCACGTTCTCCCAGCATTTCGCCATGGTCAGAGGTGAAAACAACCACGGTATCCTCATCAAGGCCGCATTGCCGTAAGGTGTGCATCAGGCGGCCAAGCTGATCGTCAATGTAGGAGATCATTCCGTAGTAGGCATGGCGGGCATTCCGGACGTGAGCCTCGGTGATGTTCGTCGTATCGGCAGTATGAGAAACAAGCAGCCATTGGCTGAGTGCATCCCGCTGCTCGGGAGGGATGGCTGGAACCGACGGCATATCGATTTCTTCATGACAATAGCGATCCCAGTACTCTGCGTTGATAGTGAACGGAGGGTGTGGATGGCTGAAGGATACCGTCATGAAGAAAGGCTGATCCTGAGGCGTACGCGCCAGGTCATACAGTTTCTGTTGCGCAAAGTATGCAACCTCGTCGTCGTAGTCCAACTGGAGGCTCCGCACACACTGGCCGGCCTGAGTGACATTCCGCATATTGATGCCGGACGGCCGGTCCGAAGGGCCCGCCTGCCAGTTGGGCGTCCATGCGAAATCAGCCGGGTAGATGTCGGTCACCAATCTTTCTTCATAGCCATGCAATTGGTCAGGGCCGATGAAGTGCATTTTTCCCGCCAGAATGGTTCGATAGCCGGCCTGGCACAAGTAATGGGCCAGGGTGGGTGTGGAGGCAGCAAATTCGGCGGCATTATCGTAGGCGGAAATACGGGTGGGCAGCCTGCCGCTGAGCATAGAGTTGCGTGAAGGGCTGCAAATCGGCGAATTGCAATACGCTTGCTCGAATACAACCCCTTGGCTGGCCATGGCGTCCAGATTGGGGGCCAGTACGATTTTTCCCCCGTACACTGGCAGGGGCGCTGCGGCCATCTGGTCGGCCATGATCAAAATGATGTTCGGCTGTTTTTGGCTGCCCATGTCTGGATACCTCCTGTTAATCGATTCGCGCGCCGGATTTTTCGACAACTTCTGCCCAGCGTTTTTGCTCATTGATCACCATTTGAGAAAACAGGGCAGGGGGCGCGGTGATGACATCAGCGCCGTTCTGGTTGAAAAAAGCCACGACCTCAGGCTCTGCCAAGCTTTGCGTGCTTGCATCGTGCAATGCCCGGATGATGGTTGCTGGTGTCCCGGAGGGCGCCATCAGCCCGTACCAGGACTCAACCACAAAACCAGGTACGCCAGCTTCCTGCATGGAGGGGAACTGCGGCGTGGCTTCCGAGCGTTCACCGGTGGTTACAGCAAACGCTTTCAATGCGCCTGACTCCACGTGCGGGAGCGAAAGAGGGGTGTTTACGAACGCAAAATCGACGTGGCCTGCAATAAGGTCCGTGACCGCTTGCGTGGCACTTTTGTAAGGTACGTGCAGGACGTCGATATCCGTCAGTTGTTTCAGCAGTTCGCCCGATAAGTGATTTGAGGTGCCGTTGCCAAACGATGCAAAACTGTATTTCCCAGGGTTGGCCTTGGCCAGGGCGATGAATTCCTCCAGCGAGTCTGCGGGCAGCTTCGCATTGACCACAAACAAGTTGGGAACCGATGCGACCAATGTAATGGGCGAGAAATCCTGGATGGCATCGAACGGCATGGAAGCGTAAACGGCCGGGTTGATGGTGTGCGTACCTGTCGTGGCCATGACCAGGGTATAGCCGTCAGCAGGTGCTCTCGCAACCTTCGTCACACCAACGTTTCCGCCCGCCCCCGTAAGGTTCTGGACAACCACCTGCTGGTCCAATCTTGCGCTCATTGAATCTGCCAGTCTGCGGGTGAGAATGTCGACGCCTCCGCCGGTTGCAAAAGGCACGACGATGGTCACCGGCTGGACGGGATAGCGTTCCTGGCCGATGGTGGGTGAGGTGAAGCTCAGCGCCGTGGCGAAGCCGAGCGCATAGAGAAGCTTGTTCATTGGAACTCCGTCATTTTGGTACGTCGGAATCATGCAGGGGGTTAGCATGAACTTGAATGTAATCGATTACATTGGAATTTTCGACGTTGCTCATGACATGCGTATTTCAGCGTGAAGAGCCGGCCAGCCCGAACAGCCCGCCCTGATGCGATGCTGTGATTTTTTAGTTGGCCTGTTGTTCGAGGGTGAACGACGCCCGGCTATCCTGCTTGAGCGTATCCCGGAGCCAGGGCAGAGCAGGGGTGAGTGCGGCGTGCAATGTCCAGGGAGGGTTCAGGATGAACATGCCGCTGCCATAGAGCCCAAACCCGTCGCTGGAAGGCTTCTGTACTGTCAGAGAGACATTCAGCCAAGGTGTCGGCAGTTGCTTCAAGCCGCGTACCATGGTTTGCACCTCACGGCGCTGCACCAGGGGATACCATACCGCGAACGTCCCTGTGGCAAAACGCCTGATCCCTT
>JBAYOJ010000153.1:0-6480 GCA_041678385.1 Burkholderiaceae bacterium
ATTGCTCAGGCCATACTGGCGCAGCGTTATGACCTTCAGTCAGCCATTTATCTGCATGCGCTCCACCGTCTGCTGGGCGCGCGCCTGGGGAAACACTACGACTACGAAACCCACGTCGGCGGTGCGCTGATATTCTTTCTTCGGGGCCATGAATCCGCCGGGCAGGGGCTGCACATTGAGCGGCCTCCGCTGGCCGTCATGGAAAGTCTGGATGCCATGTTTGAAGGCATGGAAAACGGGGTGGATGCATGAGCACCGATAAATTCGCAGATTCCATCGGTCAAGAGCACTCCAGGCCGGGTCAGGGGACATCAGACCAGGCCGCCATGCAGTTGAGTCTGGGTTTTCCCGAGGCGTTGCAAACATCAGGGCCTCGCCTTGATCTCCATAAGGCATCCGCCGTCCTGGAACTGCTGGAACACTGGCACGAAGCAGGGTGGCTGCAGCAGCTGGATCTGCGTTTTGCCCGCTTCCTGCATGCTGAACAGGCGGACGCGTCTGGGCTGCTGTTGCTTGCCGCCGCTCTCGCCAGTCATCAGCTCGGGCGAGGGCACGTCTGCCTGAATCTGGCTGCGACCTTGAGCGGCCCTGGGCGGACCCTCAATCTACCGCCCGAATATCGTCGGCCGGATCTGGAAGAAAATGTGATCACCCCGGCAGAATTGCTGGGCGGTCTCTCGCTGCGGGACTGGGAGCTTGCCCTGCATCCGGCGGTGGTGTCGGATGGAAACCGGGTGACACCCTTGGTCTATGACAGCGGGCGCCTTTATCTATATCGCTACTGGCGCTATGAGCAGCAGGTGGCGCAGGGTCTGGCCGCACGTGTGCAGGAACAGCTCAGCAACGATGAACTGCCCGTTGCCCGTGTACATGCCATTCTCGAGGCGTTGTTCGGCCCCTCCAGTGGCAAAGAGGCGCCACCCGACTGGCAAAGGTTTGCCTGTGCGCTGGCCGCCCGACAGCGGTTTTCCATCATTACCGGCGGCCCCGGCACGGGCAAAACGACGACAGTCATACGTTTGCTCGCCTTGTTGCAGGCCTTGCACTTTGAACGGCATGCGGCTGATGCGTCATCGCAACCAGGGGGCTGGCGGCCGCTGCGTATTCAGTTGGCTGCGCCCACCGGCAAGGCGGCGGCACGGCTGGGCGAGTCTATTGCCGGCAAGGTGAGTGAACTCCCTGTACACCAGCTTCCCGGCGGCCTGGCCCTGGCTGCGGCCATTCCTGTCCATGTCGTGACCTTGCATCGTTTGCTGGGCGGCCGCCCTCATACGCAGGCCAGGCGATATAACGCCGATAATCCTCTTGCGCTGGACGTGCTGGTGGTGGACGAAGCGTCCATGGTGTCGCTTGCCGATATGGCCCATCTCGTGGCCGCTCTGCCGCCGCATGCCCAGCTGATACTCATAGGCGACAAAGATCAGCTGTCTTCAGTTGAGGCCGGGGCGGTACTGGGTGAATTGTGTAGCAGGGCAGAAAAAGGGCATTATCTACCCGCGACGGTTGAGTGGCTGGAGGCCGCTACGGGCATGGCCATGCCGCCCGCAATGCAGGATGACGAGGGTAAAGGGCTTGATCAGGCGGTGGCCATGCTGCGGGTCAGTCATCGTTTTGATGAGGATAGCGGTATTGGCCGGCTCGCCTTCGCGGTGAATGAAGGTAAATCCGGCCAGGCGCTGGCGTTGCTGGCCGACCCGCCCGCTGATCTGGCGCATGTCCGCGTCGGTGGTATTGGCGTTGCGGCTTTCGCCAGGTTGGTTGTCCACGGCACGGCGAGCACCACTTCCTCGCAGCCCGGGGACTCTCGCCAAGGCTATGCGTACTACCTGGATATCGTGTCGAAAAAACCGGCCAGCGATTCGCTGGCGGATTTCGATGCCTGGGCGCTGGAAGTGCTGCGGGCACAACGCGCCTGCCAATTGCTGTGTGTGCTGCGCAAGGGCTCCTGGGGGGTAGAGGGCCTGAACCCGCTAGTGGCCACGGTTTTGCACCGGCAGGGTCTGATACCGGCGGTTTCGGGCTGGTATGCCGGCCGGCCTGTCATGGTGACACGCAACAACCCCGCGCTGCGCTTGACCAATGGCGATATTGGCGTGGTGCTTGAATATCCCGTGGGCCGTGCAGGGGAACGGGTGTTGCGCGTGGCGTTTCCCGATGGTGACGGGGCGGGGGTGCGCTGGTTTGCACCCAACCGGCTGGATGATGTCGAAACCGTGTATGCGCTGACCGTGCATAAATCCCAGGGGTCGGAGTTCCGCCACGCCATGCTGGCCCTGCCGCCCGCGCTCAGCCCTGTACTCACGCGCGAACTGATATACACCGGCATTACCCGCGCCAGCCACTGGTTCACGCTGGTGAATCCGGCTGGCGATGGCATGCTGCGACAGGCCATCGGCCAGCGCGTGCAGCGCAGTGGGGGTCTTGGTGACGTGCTGGACGCCTTCAGGTAGTATCTTGCCCAGGATAAAATGCAAACTACAGGATGAAAATGTACAAGAAGCAAGGAGACCAGCGATGAAAGGTATTTACGAGCAGGATCTGCCTCGCACCGCAGCCAATTTCTCGGCCATTTCGCCGCTATCGTTCATAGAGCGTTCTGCACGGGTCTACCCGGATCTGCCCGCAGTTGTTCACGGTTCCGGCGAATCCGCCATTCGGCGCACCTGGGGCGAAACCTATCGGCGCTGCCGGCAACTAGCCAGCGCCTTGGCTCGCAGCGGCGTGGGCAAGGGCCAGACGGTAGCCGTGCTGCTGCCCAATATCCCGGCCATGGTGGAAGCCCATTTCGGGGTACCCATGACGGGCGCAGTGCTGAACACCATCAACACCCGGCTTGATGCCCAGACGGTCGCCTTCATTCTCGATCATGGCGAAGCCGGTACCCTGATTGTTGATTCCGAATTTGCGCCCGTGGTCCGCCAGGCGCTCGAACTGCGGCAGTCCAAGGCACCGCTGCAGGTGATCGATGTTACCGATCCCATGTACAGCGGCCCGCACGAAAGCGTTGGCGATATCGAATATGAAGCCTTTATCGCTGATGGCGACCCCGATTTTTCGTGGGAACTGCCCGGCGACGAATGGGACGCCATCGCCCTGAACTACACCAGCGGCACTACGGGCAACCCCAAGGGTGTGGTGTATCACCACAGGGGCGCGGCGCTTGCCGCGATTTCCAATATCCTCGAATGGGATATGCCCAAGCATGCCATCTATCTGTGGACGCTGCCCATGTTCCACTGTAATGGCTGGTGCTTCCCCTGGGCGGTGGCGGCGCGTGCCGGCGTCAATGTCTGCCTGCGCCGTGTCGAACCCAAGGCCATTTTCGACGCCATTCGTGAACACGGCGTCAATCACTATTGCGGTGCCCCCATCGTGCACAGCATGCTGGTAAACGCACCCGACTCGCTTAAAGAAGGCATCCCTGCCGGTGTCAAGGCGATGGTGGCAGGCGCTGCGCCACCAGCGTCCATGATAGAAGGCATGGAACGCATGGGTTTTGACCTCTTGCACGTCTATGGTCTGACTGAAACCTACGGCCCGGCTACAGTCTGCCCCAAGCACGAACACTGGAAGGACCTCGATATTGCCGAGCGCGCCCGGCTCAATTCCCGCCAGGGCGTGGCGTATCACCTTGAAGAAGGGGCCTGCGTGATGGACCCTGCCACCATGACACCCTTGCCTGAAGATGGTGAAACCATGGGCGAGATCATGTTCCGCGGCAATATCGTCATGAAGGGCTACCTCAAGAACCCCAAGGCAACCCAGGAAGCCCTGGCTGGCGGCTGGTTCCACAGCGGCGACCTTGCCGTGGCCGACCCCGACGGCTACATGAAGATCAAGGACCGCAGCAAGGACATCATCATCTCGGGTGGCGAGAATATTTCTTCCATCGAGGTCGAAGACATCCTGTATCGCCATCCCGCGGTGCTGGCAGCTGCCGTGGTGGCCAAGACCGATAGCCGTTGGGGTGAAACCCCCTGCGCCTTCATTGAACTCAAGGAGGGCGCGCAGGTCGGCGCTCAGGACATCATCGCGCATTGCCGCGAGCATATGGCCGGTTACAAGGTGCCGCGTCATGTCGTGTTCCGTGAATTGCCCAAGACATCCACGGGCAAGATCCAGAAATTCGAGCTGCGCAAGCAGGCTGAAACCCTCGAAGCCGTTCAGGCATAAGCTGGGTAGGGGGCGGCTGTCCGGGGCAGCCGTCACCCTGGCAACCGGAGCGCTGCTTGGGCGCCTCGGCGCCCCTGGCATAGAATGAGGCATTTGCCGTAACAGGAGCTCATCAATGCCTTCATTCGACGTCGTGTCCGAAGTCGACAAGCACGAACTCAGCAATGCTGTCGACCAGGCCAACCGCGAACTTGCCAAACGTTTCGATTTCAAAGGGGTCGATGCCAGTTTTGAACTTGACGGTTATGTCGTCACTCAGGCGGCACCCAGCGTCTTCCAGCTCAATCAGATGATGGATGTCCTGCGCGGCCGCTTGTCAGCGCGCGATATCGACATACGCTGTCTGGATCTTGCCGAACCCACTGAAAACGTTTCCGGTGCGCGGCGGCAGATCACGGTGCGGCAGGGCCTGGAACAGGCCGTCAGCAAGAAGCTCATTGCCGCGCTGAAGGGGGCCAAGCTCAAGGTTGAAGCGCAGATCAACGGCGACAAGCTGCGCGTATCGGGTAAAAAGCGCGATGACCTGCAAGCAGCGATGGCTTTGCTGCGCAAGTCGGATGTCGACCTGCCGCTGCAATTCAATAATTTCCGCGACTGAATACCTGTTTCAGTTTTTCAGGCGGTAGCCTGTACGGAAAATCCAGGCCGTTGTGGCCAAGCAGGCCGCCAGGAAGACCAGCGTCATGCCCAGGCTGACGGCCACGTTCACATCGGCAATGCTGTAAAAGCTCCAGCGAAAGCCGCTGATCAGATAAACGGCCGGGTTGAACAAGGTCACGCCCTGCCAGAATGGCGGCAGCATATCGATGGAATAAAAGCTGCCGCCCAGAAAGGTAAGCGGTGTGATCACCAGCAGCGGCACAAGCTGCAGCTTTTCGAAACCATCGGCCCAAATGCCGATAATGAAGCCAAAAAGACTGAAAGTGAGTGCTGTCAGAAACAGGAAAACCAGCATCCATATCGGGTGATCGATATGTACCGGCACAAACAGCGTGGCGGTCGCCAGTATGATGAGGGCCAGTAGTATCGACTTGGTGGCGGCAGCCCCCACAAACCCCAAGGCAATCTCGAAGTGTGAAATCGGTGCCGACAGGATCTCGTAGATGGTGCCTGTGAACTTGGGGAAATAAATGCCAAACGACGCATTCGATACGCTTTGCGTCAACAGCATCAGCATGATCAACCCCGGCACAATGAAAGAGCCGTAGTTCACGCCGTCTATTTCATTGATGCGGTGGCCGATGGCCGCCCCAAACACCACGAAATACAGGGATGTCGAGATGACAGGGGCGACGATGCTTTGCAAAAGTGTGCGGCGCGTGCGCGCCATTTCAAAGCCATAGATGGCCCGGATGGCCTGCCAGTTCATGATGAGGTCCTCCCGACCAGACCGACGAAGATTTCTTCCAGGGAACTCTGTTGCGTCTGGAGGTCGCGCAGTCGCAGCCCCGCGCTGCCGACGGCGGCCAGCAGGCTGGCAATGTCATTGTGCTGGCTGTCGTAGGTGTAGATGAGTTCCCGGGTATCTGCGCCTTGTCGCAACTGAAAGGCCGCAAGCGTGTCAGGGACTTCGTGCAGGGGCTCTTCCAGCATGAGTATGAGTTCTTTCTTGCCCAATGCCTGCATCAGCTGGTGCTTGTCCTGCACCAGAATGATCCGGCCCTGGTCGATCACGCCAATGCGGTCGGCCATTTCCTCGGCCTCTTCAATATAGTGCGTGGTCAGGATGACGGTCACACCCGTTGCGCGCAGCGAGCGCACGAGTTCCCACATATCCTGGCGTAATGAGACATCCACGCCGGCGGTGGGTTCGTCCAGAAACAGGATGCGCGGCTCGTGCGACAGGGCTTTGGCAATCAGCACCCGGCGTTTCATGCCGCCCGACAAGGTGATCAGCCGGTTGTCCTTTTTGTCCCAGAGTGAAAGGCTCCTGAGTACTTTTTCTATGTGGGCGGGATCGGCCTTTTTGCCAAACAGGCCGCGGCTGTAGCTGACTGTCGCCCAGACCGTTTCGAAGGCATCGGTCGTGAGTTCCTGGGGGACCAGGCCGATCAGCGAGCGTGCCTGACGGTAGTTGCGGATGATGTCATGTCCACCGACCGTAACGCTGCCAGCGCTGGGGTTCACCAGGCCGCAGATGATGCTGATGAGCGTGGTCTTGCCGGCGCCGTTGGGGCCCAGCAGCGCGAAGATTTCACCTTGATGTATGGCCAGATCGACCCCTTTCAGGGCCTGGAATCCGGAAGCGTAGGTCTTGGTGAGACCCGAAACATTGAGAATAGGGTCCATGTCTGTTTCCGTGCACAC
>JBAYOJ010000154.1:0-6471 GCA_041678385.1 Burkholderiaceae bacterium
CACCGCATTAGAAATGCTCATCTGGCCATCAACCAGCGTCGCCAACTTTCCTCGTGAGTTACAGGCGAGCCCCAACGCCATGTCCCCGAACGCAAACAAAGCGCCTCCATGGCACTTGCCATTGAAATTGATATGCTTACGCTCAACCTTCATTCTCAGGGTCGCGCTGCCTTTTTCAGCTGACACCAGCTCAAAGCCCAACAAATCAGCCAAGTTATCGGAGGCTATGAATTTTGACAGTTGCTGGTGCGCCTCTCTGACGCCACCCGCTTCATGTCTTCTGCCCCGCTCAGGGCGCTTCAGCAGCAAGTCGACTAGTTCGTCGACACCATCACCTTGCGTTGCCGTAACCTTTATCACTGCAGGCAACACGCTCGTGTTTTTGCGCAAAGCGAGCATCGCCCGCAGATCGGATTCAGTTTTGCGGGAATCCGGCAGATCAGACTTGGTCACGACGAAGATATCTGCGATTTCTAGAATGCCTGCCTTGATGGCCTGTACATCGTCGCCAAGTCCTGGAGGACAGACGACTATCTTCGCGTCTGCGTACTGAGTAATTTCTACCTCTGATTGCCCCGCACCCACCGTTTCTACGATGATCACATCGAAACCAGCGGCATCGAACAGATCAATGACGTCGGAAGCGGCGGTTGCCAGCCCGCCCAGGCGCCCTCTGGAGGCCAGGGACCGAATAAAGACGCCACTATCGGACTGTCTGTCTCCCATACGGATCCTGTCACCCAACACAGCACCACCAGTGAATGGACTTGATGGGTCCACGGCAACGACGGCGACCGTCAGATCCCGATCGCGAATGCACCGGATCATTGCAGAAACGAGTGTGGATTTACCCCCGCCCGGCGGCCCGGTGATACCAATGACCTGTGCCGCACCCTGGTGCGAAGCCAGGGCCTGACGTATCGCGTACGCAGATTCCCCATTGCTTTCCAGCGCACTGATTGCCCTGCCGATGGCCCGACGATCCGCTTTCATGACCTTGTTAATGAGATCTGTATTCATCACGTTCAAACAAGCGTTAATGGATGACCGAACCCAAGCTCCTTCCGGAGTCTTCCGCAGATTTCACCATGTGTTGCGCCCGCATCTGCAGCCTTGACGACATGTTCGAAGACATTGGATTCCCGACTTTCCACTGATCGCGCAAGATCATCCAGCGCGTTCGTCACCTCCGTCGCAGAACGCGATCTCTTGAATTCCGCAAGCTGTTTTAGGTAGACCTGTATTTTTTCAGGGTCTGGGTATTCGAGGGCCGGATACGATTCTGAGTCTTCCGGTATTTGATAGGCATTTACGCCGACCACTACCTGCTCGCCGGTATCCACCTTCTTTTGGAATGCCAAGGCCGAATCGCCGATCATCCTCTGTACGATGCCGCTTTCGACAGCACTGTACATGCCCCCAGCCTCGTCAATCATTGCAATGATCTCGTTGATCTTATGTTCCATTTCATCCGTCAACGCTTCGACGTAATAGGAACCACCAAGCGGATCAATCACGTCCGTCAGCTGTGCTTCTTCACGCAGGATATTCTGAGTGGCCACTGCAATACGCGCTGCTTCGGCGGTCGGCGTGGAGAACACCTCGTCATAGCTGTCTGTATGCAGAGACTGCAATCCGCCGAAGATCCCAGCCATGGCCTGAGTCGTCACTCTGGCAATATTGTTGAGTGGTTGCTGACGGGTGAGGTCGACCCCTGATGTTTGCCCATGAAACTTGAAACGCCAGGAACGGGGATCCTTAGCGCCGAACCTCTCTCGGCACAGCCGCGCCCACACACGCCTTCCGGCGCGAAATTTCGCGATCTCCTCAAATAAGCTGATGGAAATATCGAAGAAAAATGTGAAGCGAGGTAGAAACTGATCCGGTTCCATGCCCGCCGCAATACAATCTTCCGCATACTGAATACCGGACGCTAGGGTCAGCGCCATCGCTTCCGCCGGCGTTGCGCCTGCCTGCTGCATGTGCTGCCCGACAATGGAAAGCGGGTTCCAGTTGGGAACATGTGAATTACAAAACTTGATGTGGTCGACCACCACGCGCCGCGCTCCTTGCAGGGCAAGTCGGAAGAACATGTGGTTTGCCACGAAATGCGAGATACAGTCGCTTTGATTCGACGTACCCGTGATGCTTGTCCAGGGAATCCCACGACGCTTCGCCACCGCCAGTTCAAACGCCAGCAAGGTAAAGGGAGACGGGTCATTCATGGCAGTCGAGATCTCACCAATAGGCACGCCGTCCAGCGCGACCTCCATGTCTCTGACGTGATTGACCACCGTGCCACAAGTACCAAGGAGCTCATGAGGCACTTCGTCGGCGTCATAGCCCCGAAAAACAGAATTGCATGGAATGAGAGAGAGCGCCGAGGCCCCCAGGCCTAGAATTTCCTTGACACGCGCGTTGTAGTCTTCCGGCACTCCCAACCCGATAAGCTGCCGCTGCGACCAGTTTCGCCCACGATACATCGATGCATAAACACCCCGCGTGTACGGATATTGGCCCGGGTAGGCCAACGCGTCGTCATATCGACCAGACCAATCTTGCGGCGTATACAGGGGTTTAATTGCAATGCCCGACCGGTTGTAGGTAATGGCGGCGCCTTTCGCGGTCTGCCCGAACTCCTGCTCCCATTTCCGGAGGCCGGCGGGGGCCGTTTCCTGCTTCATGTTCAGAATATCAGCACTCATACTGATTCTCCTTGGAGCTGGCGGCGCTTCGCCGTAAGTGTGATGACGTCGGTGACAATGTCATCCAATGCCGCGCCGGGATGAAAAACGCGCGCCACGCCAGCTTCCAGCAGTATGGATTCATCCCTGGCCGGAACGATCCCACCGACTATGACCTGCACATCCGACAGATCAGCCTCTTTGAGGGCGGCCATAAGTTGCGGAATGATGAGGTGATCAGTTGCCAGCGAAGATATACCGATCACATCGGCGTCTTCTTCCGTAGCCAGCTTGACCACGGTAGCGATCTCCTGCCAGGGCGGGGTATAGATAACCTCCATACCTGCATCACGCAGGGTGGCCGATATGACCCGGCTGCCGCGGTCGTGGCCGTCAAACCCGATCTTGGTGACAATCACTCTAGGCGGACGTAAGACCATCTTGTGTCTCCTTTATGAGCCCCACAAATTTTCTTGCCAGTGCGCGTGGGGAATCGCGCCCCTGGGGGTTAAACCACAACGCCGTCCAGTTAAGTGATCCGATCAGCATCAGGCGCAGCACATGCCGATCTGTACTTTTCATAAGGGGTAAGTGGTCCACTGCAGCGCGGAAAACCTGCTCGTAATCCTCGCGGACCACCCGCAGGCTTTCCGCAGCCTCCGGAATATCGTCGGGCAGCACACGTATCAGGACGTTGGCGTAATTACTGTCGCCAAGCACTGTTTCCAAATGCGCCTGACAGAGCGCTTCCAACCGCGCCCACGGCTCAGTCTCTTTCGCCATAGCGATCTCAGCAGACGCTTTCAGTTCGTCCACCCCCTTGCGATACACCTCGACAAGCAAGGCTTCCTTGGATGGGAAGTGGTAGTAGAGAGACCCGGGAAGCATCTTTACTTCCAATGCGATATCGCGCATTGATGTAGCGGCATATCCGCGGATTCCAAATAGACGTGCTGCCGCGTCCAGCAATTCGGGCAATCTGTTATCGGAGCGGGGGGTTCGGTTCGTAGTACGTTTAAGATTCATATTAAAACAAACGTTAGTTTGGTTTAATATAGCCAAGCAGGGAATACGAGTCAACGAATAGCGACTAAGGGAATTCACTACATGGAATATGAGCTGCCGTGTGTTCGCAAGCGAACGGCCTTACCAGACGTAAGGTCAGGACGGCGTAGGAAGCGCTCCTGCTGCAGCGGCTCAACCTCGGAGTAAGCCAATCACAAAACCCGGGCGCAACCGATCATTATTGACGGGAAAAAGCAACTTAAGCACTAGGGTTTACCATGGTTTACCCTGAAAAACCGGATAAACGGGGTCTGTCCCCAATTCCTTTCAATTCCTTGCGGTAGGGGACGTAGTAAGCTCTCGGGTAAACCCTCCCATGGTGGGCGGGAGTTAGTTACACACTCGGCGAGGCCGGAAATGTCAGAACAAACCATACACGCATTACCCTCATATCTGGATTCAGACCATGTTGGACCTTGGGGGATCTATCTTGAGCAGGTGGAGCGGGTCACGCCCTACCTCGGTCATCTGGCCAAATGGGTGGAGACCCTCAAGCGTCCCAAGCGTGTATTGATTGTGGATGTTCCGGTAGAACTCGACGATGGCACCATTGCCCACTTCGAGGGCTATCGGGTGCAGCATAATGTATCGCGCGGCCCAGGCAAGGGCGGGGTCCGCTATCACCAGGACGTCACGCTTTCCGAAGTCATGGCACTGGCTGCCTGGATGTCCGTCAAGGCAGCAGCTGTCGACCTGCCTTTCGGGGGCGCCAAGGGCGGCATCCGCATCGACCCCCGCAATTACTCACGCTCTGAACTTGAGCGCATCACGCGGCGCTATACCAGCGAGATCGGCTCCATTATCGGGCCGCACAAAGATATCCCGGCACCAGACGTCAATACCAACGCGCAGACCATGGCCTGGATGATGGATACCTATTCCATGAACCACGGCGCCACGACCACCGGGGTAGTGACAGGCAAGCCTATTTCCCTGGGCGGCAGCCTGGGGCGTGTCGAAGCCACGGGCCGCGGGGTATTTGTAGTGGGCAGCGCCGCCGCCCAGCAACATGGCATTCCCATCGAAGGCGCCCGCGTCTCCGTGCAGGGCTTCGGTAACGTGGGCGGCACGGCCGCAAGGCTGTTTTACGAAGCCGGGGCCAAGGTCGTGGCGGTTCAGGACCACACCGGCACGGTCTACAACGCCAACGGCCTGGATGTTCTGGACCTGCTCAAGCATGTCGAGGAAAACGGCGGCGTGATTGGTGCGCCCGAAGCCGACTCGCTGGCCCCTGAAGCGTTCTGGGAACTCGAAACCGACATCCTGATCCCGGCGGCACTGGAAGGCCAGATCCATGAAGGCAACGCCAACAAGATCCGCGCACGCGTCATCGTTGAGGGCGCCAACGGCCCCACCACGCCGGAAGCCGACGACATCCTCACGGACAAGGGCGTACTGATCGTTCCCGATGTGATTGCCAATGCCGGTGGTGTCACGGTCAGTTATTTCGAGTGGGTGCAGGACTTTTCCAGCTTCTTCTGGACAGAAGACGAAATCAATCAGCGCCTGGAACGCATGATGAATGCCGCCTATACATCGGTGGCCGGCGTAGCCGCCCAGCACAAGGTGCCGCTGCGCACCGCCGCCTTCATCACGGCCTGCTCGCGTATTCTGCAGGCGCGTGAAGTGCGCGGCCTCTATCCCTGATTATTCAGCCAACTGCCATGGGGGATGGCGCGTCCTCGCCGTCCCTGACGATGAGCTCCTGAATGTGGGCCAGGGCTTCTTCCACCTGGTCCACCAGTATCAAACACAGATCCCCTGCCTCCAGGCGGGCGAGCGCCGCGTCAATGGCGTGGAATTCGCCCTGTATTTCCTGAATATTGGCCGCGCGTGAGGCGTTGCAGAGGCCTGCGCGCAACAGGGCCACGACTTCCCCATCTTCCCGCCCCCGCTGACACATGTCCTGATACAGGATGATGTCGTCGAACACCTCGCCCAGTATTTCGGTCTGGCGGCGGATGTCGTCGTCGCGCCGGTCTCCGGCGGCGCTGATGACCACCGAACGACGCTTGGCCGGCAGGGCCTGAACGGCCTGCGCCAGTGCCTGCACCGCATCGGGGTTGTGGCCATAGTCGGCCACCAGTGTGGCGCCGCGATAGCGGAATCGGTTGAAGCGGCCCGGCGCCATCTTCGCGTTGTCCAGAAATGTAGCCAAACCGTGACGCATCATTTCGGGGGCTAAACCCAGCGCCCAGGCGGCGGCCATGGCTGCCATCGTGTTCTGTACCTGAAAGCCTATCCTGCCGTTGCCTGTGATGGGAATCTCCACCAGGGGGAAACGCTGGCTGGATTCCCCCTCGGCCAGCACAATATCATCGTCCTCAAGGCAAACCACGCGGTGCCCTTGGGCGCGATGCAGTAACAAACGAGGATTCGCCCGATCCGCGGCAAAGAAGATCACGGAGCCCGGGCTGGTGGATGCCATGGCCGCCACCAGGGGGTCCGCCGCGTTCAGCACGGCCGTTCCGTTGGGCGCAACATTCTCGACGATCACTCGCTTGACGGCGGCCAGGTCCTCTGGAGTGTTGATGTAGTTCAAGCCCAGGTGATCGCCCGTGCCAATATTGGTGACCACCGCCACGTCACAGCGATCGAAACCCAGGCCTTCACGCAGGATCCCGCCACGGGCGGTTTCGAATACCGCCATTTCAATTTCGGGATGCATGAGCACATTGCGGGCACTGCGGGGACCGCTGCAGTCCCCGGTGTCTATGCGGTC